>JBAWVU010000573.1:0-1500 GCA_037147135.1 Chloroflexota bacterium | reverse complement strand
CGCGAACCTGATCGGGAAGCCGTTCACGGCGGCCGAGCTCACCGCCGCGGTCCGCAAGGTGCTCGACCGGCAGGGGTGACCGGCGGGCCGGTGGGCGCCGCGAACGCGGATCCGCGAGCTCGACCTGCCCAGAAACCGCTGCGACGTCGCTCGGACCCGCGGAGTACCCTTCCGCGGATACTCCGGGGACGAACGACCCGGGCTTCCGAGGATGGACCGACGCCTGATGGCTGACTCCGAACGACCGCTCTCCGCCGCCGACCTCCGCCGGCGGGCCGAGGAGCGCCTCGGCGTGCACTCCGCCGCCGCACCCGTGCCCGCGCCCGACGTGGACGTCGTCCACGAGCTCGAGGTCCACCAGATCGAGCTCGAGCTGCAGAATGAGGAGCTCCGGCGCGCCCAGCAGGAGCTCGACGCGGGACGCGCGAAGTACTTCGACCTCTTCGACCTCGCGCCGGTGGGCTACCTCACCCTGACCGACAAGAACATCATCGGCGACGCGAACCTCACCGCCACCCGCCTGCTCGGCGCCGAGCGGCGGCAGCTCGTCGGAAGGCCGTTGAGCAGCTTCGTCCTCGCGGCGGACCAGACCGACTACTACCTGCACCGCACGCTCCTCGCGCGGACCGGCGAGCCGCAGAGCTGCGAGCTGCGCCTCCTGCGCACGGATGCCGAGCCCTTCTGGGCGCTCCTGGAGTGGCAGCCGCAGGTCGCCGTCGACGGCAAGCCGATCACCTCCCGCGTGACCTTCACCGACATCTCCGCGCGCAGGCAGGCAGAGGAGGCGCTGCGGGAGAGCCGGGAGGCGCTCGAGGCGTCCGAGTCCCGCCACCGGCTGCTCGTGGAGAACTCGACCGACGTGGTGCTCCACACCATCGACGGCGTCATCGAGTGGATCTCTCCGGCGGTGATGAGCCTGCTCGGGTGGACGCCCGAGGAGTTGATCGGGACCGCGATCGACCGACTGGTGGATCCCATCGACAGGGAGGCCGCGGTCGCCCTTCGGGACGAGGTCGACGCGGACGGCGTGGGCCGCATGCAGCTCCGCTTCTCGACCAGGGACGGTCGCGTCAGGTGGATCGAGGTCGCACGGCGGGCCTACGTTGACGCCACGGGCCGATCCGGAACGGTCGGGACCCTGCGCGACATCACCGAACGCAAGCAGGCCGAGGAGGAGCTCCGACAGGTCACCGACCGCCTGTCGCTCGCCGTGCGTGCGGGCGGCGTCGGCGTCTGGGACTACGACCCCGTCAGTGGCGCGCTCGTCTGGGACGACCAGATGTTCCGCCTCTACGGGATCTCGCGGGAGCAGTTCAGCGGCGCCTACGACGCCTGGAAGGCGGGAGTCCACCCGGACGACCGGGAGCGGGGCGACGCCGAGAACGCGGCGGCCCTGCGGGGTGAGCGCGAGTACGACACCGAGTTCCGCGTGCTCTGGCCCGACGGGACCGTCCGCGACATCCGCGCCCTCGCCGTCGTGCAGCGCGACGCCGCGGGCAC
>JBAWVU010000572.1:0-1520 GCA_037147135.1 Chloroflexota bacterium | reverse complement strand
GCGTGCGCGTGGGTCTCCGCGAGCCCAGTGTGTCCGCCATCCTCGTCGCGAGCACCGAAGCCGCCAGCGGGTTCGCTCGGCGGAATGGTGCCCCGGGGCCGGACGGCTGGCTCGCGGACTGGATCCGGGGGCCTCTCCGGATGCCCCCTTCCATCGTCGACACCCTCGATCATCAAGTCGTGTCGGTGGTCCGACGCGCCATCGGGTTCCCGCTGCTTGCCGCAACCGCGGGCTGGGGCGACGATGACGCAGCGGAACTGGACTTCGTCGAGACGCAGCAGTTCGTGTGGCTCGATGAGCGTGCGGCCCGGCTTCCCCGGCACTTCGACCCTCTGGATACCGCCGAGATCGCGTGGGTCGCCGCGCTCGCGATCCACGAAGGCATCATCGTGTCTGGTCCGGAAGGATTCACGTACTTGGGCCCCGCAGGATCGACCATCGGGGAGCTCCTGTCCTACCTGATGCTCCTCGACCGGCGCATCTTCCGTAGGTTGAACGACGAGGTGTGGAAGCACGTACAGGACCGCACGATCGAACAGTGGGAGCAGGCCATGCCTGCGATCGAGTCCGACCTGGAGACCCGCTCTGTGGCGACTGAGCGGCCGGCGGACCGGGCGGCGTGGACGCAGGTCCGCACCGCCGTTCGGGCGAGGTTCAACACGTTCCTGACGGCCGAGAGCCCGAGCGTGAGCACGCTCTGGCCACAACAGAACCAGGCGGCGGCCCGGATCGACTGACCCACCTGAGTCGGTCCCGAAATACGATGGCAGCGCCCGCTCTGTGGATCGGCCTCGGCGAGTACGGCGACCGGGTGATCTCCGGGATGGAAGGCCGCCGGGCGCTCCTCGATGAGTCTCTTGCATCCAGCCGACCGGCCCGACCGTGCACTCTGTGGGCTGCGGGCGACGGCTCCATTCCAGCGTCGATCCCGCCGGACCTCGACGAGCGAGTACTTGCCGCGCTGCCCCAGTCGACACGGCGGGGCAACATGCGGGGCCCGTGCTACGAGTTCGTGGTGGCCCACGCAAACGACCTGCTCGATCACCCCGAACTCGCGGATGCACGCCACTGGGTCTGGTCGATCCCTCGCCGCTTCGACTTCTCAGGCAGCCGGCTGGTCCTCCTCGTGTGTACCGACGGAATGCGAGCGGGCGGTCGTGACAGTCGTTCGGTCCGAGTCTGGGCACAGCTGAGCGCGATCGCGTCGGCCCTGACAGCCGCGGGAACGCGCGACGACTGGCTTGGACAGGTTGTGACTGTCGAGGGAACCGCGCCGGATTGGGGTGGCGTGCCCGTCAGCCAGGAGGCGATCTCGCTGCTCGCAGACCTCCTCGACGCTGTGTGGGACGACCCGGACGGGGACTCCACACTCGGACTGCTGCTCGGGATCGGGCTCGCCGCCCTTCCCGATCCGGCCCTGCCGGGGATCGGCACCTTTACCAATAGTGGCCTCCAGTCCAAGTATGAAGAATAGAGACACATACTTTACCACATTTATATAAATTAGGATTAAACCGCGT
>JBAWVU010000571.1:0-1523 GCA_037147135.1 Chloroflexota bacterium | reverse complement strand
CCTTCCATCGCGACTTCGAGCGGACGCGCAAGCTCCCCGGCGTCCGCCCGCCCGATGGCCGCTAGACGGGCCGCGCGGTGGGGATCAACGACGCAGTCGACGCCCGGCTCGATCTCGGCGGCGGCACCACGGCGGCGCTCGTCCAGGCGGGGACGTTCCGCTCGGACGCGGGCGCGCTCCTCGGGCCGGTCCCGTGGGTGCTCTACCGCGGCCTCGTCGCGGACGAGATCGACCCCGAGCGGCGGCTGCTCCAGGCGCTCAACTGCCTCCTGATCGAGACACCCGCGGGCCGCGTCCTCGTCGAGACGGGGATCGGCGAGCGCATCACCGAGAAGGTCCGCGACATGCGGCGGGTCGAGGGCGATCCGATCCTCCCCGCGCTCCGGCTGGCGGGGTTCGACCCCGGTTCCGTCGACGTCGTCGCGATGAGCCACCTCCACTTCGACCATGCAGGCGGCCTGCTCGACGCCGATGGCCGGAAGGCGTTCCCGCGCGCGATGATCGTCGCCCAGCGTGCGGAGTGGGAGGTCGCGCTCGACGACAACCCGCGGAACACGGCCGGCTACGACCAGCCGGAGCTCCGGCTCGTCCGCGAGTGGGGAGCCGAGGGCGCAGCCGACGGCGAGCGCGAGGTGCTGCCCGGCGTGACTGTCGTGCCGACCGGCGGGCATACCGGCGGCCACCAGGGCGTCGTCGTCCGTGGCCGGGATCGGACGGTCGCGTTCTTCGGCGACCTCGCGATGCGCCCGTGGAGCGCGAACCCGAAGTGGGTCACGGCCTTCGACGACCACCCGCTCGACTCGGTCCTCGTGAAGGCGTCGCTGTTCGGACGGGCCGCCGACGAGCGCTGGACCGTCGTCCTCTCGCACGAGCCGCGCGCCCCGATCGGGCGACTCGAACGCGACCGCGACCGCTTCCGCTGGAGCCCGGCCTAGGCGCTCCGTCCCGGGAGTCGCACGTCACCTGCACCCCGCGGAGGCCCGCAGCATCTTCCTGGGCCCGCTGGCTCACACGCCCGCGTTGATCGGGATGAATCGCGGCAGGAACGTCAGCCAGTCGACGAGCATGGCCACGCCGATGGCGGCGACGAGCAGGCCGCCGACGAACGAGACAGCGCGACCGTGCCTCACCAGCGGCCGGACGATCGCGGGCGCACGGTCGTACAGCAGGCCGAGCAGGATGAACGGGATGCCGAGGCCCGCGGTGTACACGAGCAGCAGGAGCGCGCCCTCGGCGACCCGGCCGCTCGTGGCCGCGAGCGTGAGCACGCCGCCGAGGATGGCCCCGATGCACGGTGTCCAGCCGATCGCGAAGACGACCCCGAGCCCGAACGACGCGATCCAGCCCCCGCTCGACGTCACCAGCCGACCCCCGAGGCGGTCGCCGACCCCGCCCGCTGCCCCTGCGGACGCGATCGACACCATGCCACCGGCGGTGGCGAGCGACGCCGACGCTCCTGCATCGAGCGGCCGCCACGTCCGCTCGAGGAGCGGGATCCGGAGGATGCCCGCGAGGCTCAGCCC
>JBAWVU010000570.1:0-1531 GCA_037147135.1 Chloroflexota bacterium | reverse complement strand
TGACGCGCACAGTCGGTGGACATCGATGCCGGAGCCGTGTAAGGTGCGAGGATGCTCCGCCGTCTGGCGGCGGGGTTGGCTCTAGCTGTGACGCTTTCGATAGCGGTATCCTCGGCGGCCTCGATGGTCGCTCCAGCACCTGTTCTGGCGGCCTCCGTGTGTAGCGGCTGGGACAGCGAGTCGATCCCTCCGGACACCATCCGCGTCTACCGCACCCTCGGACCCGACTCAGGCCAGGTCCAGGTGGTGTCGTTCCGCGATTACGTCGAAGTCGTCATGGCCGCCGAGTTCGGCCCGGGAACGCCGACCGAGTCGCTCCGCGCGGGCGCCATCGCCGTGAAGCAGTACGCCTGGTACTACGCGACCCACTGGCGTGGCGGCAGCGCCGCCGGCGGGTGCTACGACGTCGTCGACAACAGCAACGACCAGCTCTATCTCCCGATCTCGAAGCAGCCGTCGCAGTCGCAGCTCGAGGCGGTCGCGCGCACGTGGCCGATCAGCGTCCGCAAGGGCATGAGGTTCTTCGCGACAGGCTACTGGCCCGGGTCGGACGCCCCGTGCGGGGCCGTCGGCAACGGGTGGCGGCTGATGCAGAAGAGCGCCTCCAACTGCGCGAGGGATGGCATGACCGCAGAGCAGATCCTCCGGGTCTTCTACGGCCCCAACCTCTCGATCGTCCATCCCGGCGCGAACGACATGAGCGGCGACCTGCGCGGGGATCTCGGCGTGCTCCTGCCGGGGGTCCCGACGCCCGACCCGGGCACGCTCCCGGGCACGGTCCCGGGCCAGCCCGGGGCCGTTCCGGACCTCACGATCGCGGCCCGCATCTATGACCAGGGGCTCGCCCCGGCCGATGGTGACGGATCGGGCACCCAGCGCGATACCCCGGTCGCCCAGGCGGTGCCCGTCGATCGGGCCACGGGGGACCTGAGCGGGGACGGCCTCACCGACCTCGCATTCATTCGCCGCGATCCCATGAGCGGGAGGCTGCAGGTGCAGGTCGCCCTCGCGGCGGCGACTCCCCCGAGCGGCGATCCTGCCACCGGGCAGCCGGTCCCGGCCGGCGCGACGTTCCTGCCGGCGATGACGTGGTGGGACGCGTCCGCAGCCGGCATGGACTTCGCCGCGGGGACGACGACACGGATCGTCGTCGCGGACTTCACCGGGGACGGGCTGGCCGACATCGGCCTGCTCGATTACGCCTGCAAACGCCATCCCGATCTGCGCTTGCACCTTTCCGTGCAAGGTTCGGCGACCAGCTACGAGGCGGTAAACTTCGCGCATCGCGAGTTCGGCGTACGGCGCGCGGTATTGCCGCGCGTTTTGACGCTGGCGCAAGTTGAAACGGTAATCAAGAACACGCCAGTCGAGATCGAGGAAGATCGGGTTTCGCCACTCGCAGTTGCCCAAGAAGGATTCCTCCACCCGATCCGCCAGAATCTGGTCGTACAAGCGGTTGAAGCGGAGCAGGTGATCTTTGGTTCGTTTGACGGCATAGGGGACCATGGTTCCGGTTTTCATGATGAAGGCC
>JBAWVU010000569.1:0-1531 GCA_037147135.1 Chloroflexota bacterium | reverse complement strand
AGGACGCGGCCCCGGATCGGTTCTCCCTCGGTGAGCGACCGCTCGCTCTCGGCCAGCAGCCGGGCGAAATCGCCGTCGGCTTCATCCGGCCTCCGGGTGGCGTTGTCCTTAGGGCTTTCAGGCGACATTGGACTCCTTCCTCCTCGCGGGACGCTCCCAGAACACGGTTCTTCACCGGTTTAACGGCCCGAATGTTGGATGTTAGACCCCACCCCCGCGGGGGTCAACCCTGCGTCGGTCGGTCCCTTTCTTCTTGCGGCTCCGTCGTCGCCCCGCCCGCGACTGCGGGGGTGGCTATCGCCGCGAGGCACGCCGCCACGACGCCGTCGACGTCGAGCCCCGACGTGTCGATCCTGCGGTACGTGGCGTTGCAGGTGAGAGGCGAGTCCGCGCGCGTCTCGTCGGCGAGGTCGCGCGCGACCATCTCGGCGAGGACCTTCTCGAACGCCTCCGCGCTCCCGCGGGCTGCGAACTCCGCGTGCCGCCGCCGCGCGCGGACCTCGGCCGGGGCGTCGAGGAAGAGCTTGTGGGGCGTCTCGGGGACGACCTTCGTCCCGATGTCGCGTCCCTCGAGGACTCCTCCCCCTTCGAGGGCGAGGCGCCTCTGGATCGCGGCCAGGCGCCGCCGGACGGCCGGAACGGCCGAGACGGCCGAGGCGTAGAGGGAGATCTCGGGCGAGCGGATCTCGGCGGAGACGTCCTCTCCGTCGAGGAGAGTCCGCGACTCCTCGGTCACGCGCACGTCCGCCCCTTCGGCGATGGCCGCCACCGCCGCGGCGCGTGGGCCTCCGTCCCCGTCGACCGGCAGGGCGATGCCGGCACGCTTCACCTTCAGGCCGACGGCGCGGTACATCGCCCCGGTGTCGAGGTACGGGAGGCCGAGGTGGGCGGCGATCCGGCGGCCGACGGTCGACTTGCCGACGCCGGAGGGACCGTCGACGGCGACCACCGTCGTCCGGGGTGCGGTCATGGCACCGGGGCTTTCCCGGCCGCCGGCTCGAGGAGCCCCGCCCCGGCGATCGCGTCGAGCGCGAAGAGGAAGCGCTCGTTCTCCTCGCGAGCTCCCACCGACACGCGGAAGGAGAGAGGGAAGCCCCAGCCCCCCATCGGCCGGACGATGACGCCCCGGCGGGCGAACTCGGTCTCGAGCGGCGCGAAGGGGACGGGGACGTCGACCAGGAGGAAGTTCCCGATCGACGGCCACGCCTTGACGAAGTCGCGGCGCGTCAGCTCCGCGAAGAGGAACTCCCGCTCCTTCCAGACGAGCTCGCGGACGCGGTCCACGTGCTCGTGGTCCGAGAGCGCCGCGAACGCGGCCGCCTGCCCGACCGACGTCGTGTTGAAGGGCTCGCGGATCCGGTGGAGCGACGCGAGGATCTCCGCGGGGCCGAAGCCGTAGCCGATCCTGAGGCCGGCGAGCCCCGCCATCTTCGAGAAGGTCCGGAGGACGACGACGCTCCGGTTCGCCTGGACGTGCGGGATCGCCGTCCCGTAGCCGGGCGCGAGGCCGACGGCGAACTCGTAGTAGGCC
>JBAWVU010000568.1:0-1533 GCA_037147135.1 Chloroflexota bacterium | reverse complement strand
GCCCGCGGGGTCCCGGCCGCGACGGCCGAGCGCGTCACCTGGCTCTACGGCGCCGGGGCCGAGGAGCTCCTGCGGTTCGGCGAGAGCGACCCGGCCTGGCTCGAGCCGCTCGCGCCGGGCTCGGCTGCGGTGAGAGGCGAGGTCAGGCTGGCCGTGGAGCAGGCCATGGCACTGACGCTCGCCGACATCCTGGACCGGCGCACCGGGCTGCTGCTCTTCAGCGATGACCACGGCCTCGCGGCGGCGCCGGCCGCGGCGACCATCGCGGGCAGCCTGCTCGGGTGGAGTGATGCCGAAGCCGTCGCCCAGCTCGACTCGTATCGGCGCCTGGCGAGCGAGCACGGCCTGCCGGACGGCGCGCGGGGGATCCCCGCCACCGCGTAGGCCAGCGGCCCGCCGTCGGGGGCGGCCTGGCTACGACTGTGACGCGCGGGACTGGGGACGGTCCCAGCGATGTTCGCGGAGCGCGGCGAGCAGGTCCGCGGGGAGTGGACCGGCGGCGGCCGCTGCCACGTTCGCCGCGAGGTGCTCCGGGCTCCGCGTGCCCGGGATCACCGTCGTCACGTCCGGGCTCGAGAGGATGAAGCGCAGGGCCAGCTGCGCCATCGTCTCGCCCGGCGGCACCAGCGGTCGGAGCGCCTCGACCCTCGGGATCGTCGCCTGGAGACTGGCCGGACCGAAGTAGGAGCTGCGCCAGTCGCCGTCGGGCCAGCGACTGTCGAGGGTGAGCGTGCCGGCGAGGCTGCCCTCGTCGAGCGGGACCCGGGCGATCACGGCGACCCCCAGCTCGCGGCAGAGCGGGAAGAGCTCGTCCTCGGGCGCCTGGTCGAAGATGTTGTAGACCACCTGGACGGAATCGATGAGGCCCGTCCGGAGGGTCCGAAGGACGTTCGCCGGCTCGCGGCGGTTGACGCTGATCCCGATGAACCGGACCAGCCCGTCGCGCCGAAGGTCCTCGGCCGCCCGCTGCCAGCCCGGGTCGTCCGCCCAGGCGTCCTGCCAGACGTGGAACTGGACGAGGTCGAGCGTGCCCGTCTTCATCTGGCGGAGGATGCCTTCCACCGACGAGCGGATGTGGTCCGGCGGGAACGCGTCCCGGATCCGGCCGCCGGGGACGGCAGGCCACTCGCGGTTCTTCGGCGCGATCTTCGAGGCGAGGAAGAGGTCCCGGCCCGTGCGCTCCCGGGCGAGCGCCCCCAGCAGCTCGTCGCTGTGGCCCGCACCGTAGACGGAGGCCGAGTCGAAGAACGTGACCCCGGCGTCGACGGCGGCGCGCAGGACGGCCATCGACCGCCGGTCGTCGGAGCCGGTCCAGCCGCCGGCACCGCCGCCCATGCCCCACATGCCGATGCCGAGCTCGCTCACCGAGCGGCCGGCCCGTCCGAATGCCCGTTCGTGCATGGTCGCTCCGTGAGGCAAGCGACCGTAGGCATGGTCGCTCCGTGCGGGATCATCGCCCCCCGGCGCGCCCCCCGGGTGCGAGGGTCAGGGTTCGAGCGGCCGCTCCGCGGCGCCGGCCGTGCCGGCGGTGTC
>JBAWVU010000567.1:0-1535 GCA_037147135.1 Chloroflexota bacterium | reverse complement strand
GGTCGTGGCCGACGCGGCCTCGCCGCTCGGGGACGTCGCGGACCTCCTCTCGAGGACGAAGCTCACGCGGATCCAGCTCGTGGACGGCTCCGTCTCCAGGCCGGTCGGCGTCGTCCACGTCAAGGACGTCTTCGCCGCGCTCCGCGAGGTCGCCCCGCCCGCGACGGCCCGCCCCGGAGCGGTGGTACCCTCGGAGCATCCACCGGGGGGCGTGTCGCCCGCGCGGGGCGCGCAATGAGGCTTCTTCCCGCGATGCACCCGCCGTCCGTCCGTCTCCGCCGGGGAGCCCGCGTCGCCGGCCTCGCATGCCTCGTCGCCTCGACGATCGCGCTCGCTGCGTGTTCGAGCACCGGCGCGCCCCCGACGACCGACCAGGATGCGCAGGGCAGCGCCCTCGTGAACGAGTACTTCACGATCCTCCAGCAGCCGGGCGCCGCGAAGATCGACCAGCTCAAGACGTTCCTGGCGCCCGAGTTCCAGATCGTCCGCGCCAACGGCGACCAGCTCGGGAAGGACGCCTTCCTCGCGAATGCGGCGAGCGTGAAGACGTTCACCGTCAGCGACGTCGCGGCCACGGAGGGCGGCGACGTGCTCGTGGTGGGCTACCGGATCACGACCCACGAGACGATCAACGGCGTCGACCAGACGACCACGGCGCCGCGCCTCTCCGTCTTCCGGTGGGTGGATGGAGGGTGGCACCTGGCCGCCCACGGGAACTTCGGGGCGCTCACGCAGTAGCGCGGCCGGGCGCCCGCTCCGGGGTGCGGGTCCGCGCGCCGGTCCGGCGAACGCGCCGGTCATGGCGTCCTCGGGTCGGGCTGCTCCGCGAGGTCGCAGAAGCGCCCCGCGGCCGCCTTCGCCTCGTCGGAGAGGTGCGCCGGCAGGACGACCTTCACCTTCGCGAGCAGGTCGCCGCGGCCGTCGCCGCGGAGGTGCGGCATCCCCTTGCCCTTGAGGCGGATCGTCCGGCCGTTCTGCGTCCCCTCGGGGATCTTGAGGAGGACGCGGCCATCGAGCGTCGCGATCGGGATCTCGGCGCCGAGGAGCGCCTCCCGGAGCATGACCGGGAGCTCGTGGACAAGGTCCGCGCCGCGCCGCGTCAACGACGGATGGGGCGTCACCTCCACGACGAGCACGAGATCACGCCCGCCGCCGCCCTTGCCCTTGAGCCGGACCTTGCTGCCGGTGTCGACGCCACGCGGGATCTTCACCTCCAGGCGGGCGTCGTCGAGCTGGACGATGCGCGTCGTGCCGGTCGCGGCCTCGTGGAGTGAGATCTCCACGGGTGCCTCCACGGCGCGCGACCCGCCGCGCCCCCCGGCGACGCGCCGGCTGCCGGCGGCCGCCCCGTCGCTGCCTTCCGCGCGGGATCCGTCCGGGGCCGCCCCGCCATCACCGGCCATCTCGCCTCCGAAGAACATGCGGAAGAAGTCGCTGAAGCCGGCGTCGTCGCCGGCCGCGGTCCGGAACTGGTAGCGCGCGCCGCCGGGCCCGGCACCGCGCCTCGGCCGCGAGTATCCGGCGAACGGGCCATC
>JBAWVU010000566.1:0-1540 GCA_037147135.1 Chloroflexota bacterium | reverse complement strand
CGCCCGGCGCGCCGCGATCGCCGCGCGGACCGCGGAGACGTACCGGCCGACGGACCGCGGGAGCGAGGTCCGGGCACCGGTGACGCCGACGAGCGAGACGCAGTAGAGGAAGCCGCCGGTCCGCGCGGCGTCGACGGTCCCCGTCGCGGTCGGGTTCGGCGTCTCGCGGCCGGAACACGTGCGGCTCCTCCGGGCGTCCGGGGCGGACGGCGTCATCGTCGCGTCGGCGCTCGTGGATGCCCTCGGGCGCGACGGTCGGGACGTCGCGGCGCTCGGGCGACTCGTCGGGAGCCTGCGAGGAGCCGCGGGGGGCTGAGCTACGCCCGGCTCATCCCTCCGCTGCGGACCGCGCCGCCTTCGCGCGTCGCCGCTGCTCGGCCTGCACCTTGCGCGTCGCCGCGATGAGCGTCCGGTAGAGGGAGACCAGCTCCGGCTCCGGGAAGAGCCCCGACGACGCGCTCGTCACCCGCTCGATGACCTCGGCCTCGCGCTCGGGGTCGCGGATCGCGCGGCGGCCGGTCGCTTCCTTGACGCGGCCGATCTCGAGGGCGATCTCCGCCCGCTCGTTCAGGAGCGCGACGATCTCGTGGTCGATCGCGTCGATCCGCACGCGCAGGGGCGCGAGGGCCTCTGCGGTCGGGTCCGCCGCGGCGGTGGCGGCGAGGGGGGCGTCGGCGCCGGGCGGCACGACCGCGGCCGGGTCCGCGGCCGCCCGGGACCGGTCCCTGGTCATCGCTGCTCGCCCGCGTCGCGGCGCGCCGCGACCTCCTCGATCGCGAGGACGTAGCCGCGGGGACCCATGCCGACGAACGAACGGATCGCCACGTCCTCGAGGAAGTTCACGTTCCGGAACGGCTCGCGCGCCTTCGGGTCGGAGAGGTGGACCTCGACGAACGGCCGCCCGACCCCGAGGAGGGCATCCCGGAGGGCGATCGAGGTGTGAGTGAGCCCGCCCGCGTTGACGACGACCGCGTCGAAGTCGGCCGCGTGCAGCCGGTCGATGAGCGAGCCCTCGTGGTTCGACTGGAAGAAGTCGACCTCGACGCCGAGCTCCTCGGCCCGCGCGCTTACCATCGCGTGGATCTCGCGCAGCGTCGTGCTCCCGTAGATGTGCGGCTCCCGGGTCCCCACCAGGTCGAGGTTCGGCCCGTCGAGGACGAGGACCCTCATCACGTGTGCCTCCGATCCCGGCCGGCGAGCACGCCCGCCGTCACCCGCGCCACGAGTCCCTCGGGGACGTCAGTCGTCACCGTCACGCCGCCCTCGGTGGGCAGGACCCAGCGGAGCCGCCCGCCGCGGACCTTCTTGTCGACGCGCATCGCGTCGAGCACCGCCGCGGCCGGGTAGGGGAGCGGCGCGACCGCGAGGTCGAGCCGATCGAGGAGCGCCTCGATCCTGCGCGCCCGCCCGGCCGGCGTCATGCCCAGCGCCTCGCCGAT
This sequence comes from Chloroflexota bacterium, assembly GCA_037147135.1. Lineage (GTDB taxonomy): Bacteria > Chloroflexota > Limnocylindria > Limnocylindrales > CSP1-4 > CAIYQJ01. The sequence goes on along the minus strand of JBAWVU010000566.1, from coordinate 101 downwards.
CCGGCACGCTGCCCGCAGGCCGTACGCGATCGCCTCGCCGTGGAGGACTCCGCGGTATCCCGCCGCCGTCTCGATCCCGTGGCCGACCGAATGGCCCAGGT
>JBAWVU010000565.1:0-1542 GCA_037147135.1 Chloroflexota bacterium | reverse complement strand
GCGACGGGGACGCCATGGGGACGGCCGCCTGGGCGGGTGCCGGGCGGGGCGCCTGAGCCGATGCCGGGCGGGACCCCGGCCGGGGCGTGAGCGACCCGGCGGCATACGGGCCCGCCCCGACCGCGCCCTGGCGCATGGCCGGCTCGAAGTCCGCGCCGCACCAGGCGCAGAGCGACCATTCCGTCCCGACGAGCTTCCCGCAGCTCGAGCAGACGCGCTTGAGCCGCGTCCGGCACATCGGGCAGACGATCCAGCCGTCGTCGATCCGGTAGCCGCAGCCGAGGCAGTGGTCGATCCGCTCGACCTCCGCGAGCATCGCCTCCTCGGCGAGCATCCGCTCGTGCGCCTCTCCGATCCGCTCGTGTGGCCGGATGATCCGGTAGAGGATCGCGGCGAAGATGAAGAGGAGCGGCGTGAAGACGATGATGAGCGCGGCCGCGAGGTACGGGAGGATGGGGTTCGCCGTCCGGTGCCTCATGTCCTGGTACGCCCAGAACGCGGTCGCGAGCCAGATGATGACGATGTAGATCCCGATGGCGCGGATGCCGAGCTGGACGATCTCGTTCGAGAAGACGGACGAGAGCGCGTTGCCTAGGTCACGAAGGATCTGATCCATCGATCGGCGCGGTCCCCGGGTGCGGCATCAGCGAGCGGAACCCCCCGTTCGGGTCGATCCGCCGCCGCAGTGTAGCAGGGGCCCCGTCCGTCAAGACAGTTCAGCGCCGTTCCCCCGCGGCGACGATGGCGGCGATCGAGACCCGGCGCCAGGCTCCGACCGCCCCCGCGCACGCCAGCGCGGCCAGCCAGCCCGCGACCAGCGCGAGGACCGGGAGCACGACGGCGATCACGCCCGAGCCATCCATGAGCGCGTCCCGCGCCCGCTCCCACCCGAGCACGGCGATCGCGAGCGTCGGGATCACGGACACGAACAGGAGACCGAGGCCCAGGGCGAACGCCCCGAGGACGGCGGCCGGGCGGCGGACGATGTCGAGGAACGACCGCCCGAGCGCCCGAGGCCCGGAGCTCCCATCGGCGACCACGTGGACGGCCGCGAGCCCTCCGAGCAGCTCGCCGATGAGGAGCGCCGCGACGACCGCCACGATCGCCTCCGGCGCGCTCGCGAGCACGCGCATCACGAGCGGGGTCGCGAGGTCGGTCGGGAGGACGAGCTCCCGGTAGGCCGCGTCCGCGATGCGGGGCGCCGCCCACGCGGCCGCGACGGCGGGCGGGACGAGCGCGACGATCCGGATGCCGACGAGGCGGGCGACGGTCCGGATGCGGCCGACGACGTCCGCCGGCCCGGAGCGGAGGGAGTCGGCCGCCCACCAGCGGAGGACCACCCTGTCCGCCGCGGCCCCCACGACGAGCGCCGCGGCGAGCGTCGCGACCGCGACGACGACCGCGCCGGCGACGATGGCGATGAGCCGGTCCGTCGGGCCCGCGGCGGTCATCGCGTCGGCGCCGACGAACGATGCGATGCCGATCGGGCTCGGGAGCACGAGGATCGGGACGGCGAGGGCGACGACGCCGCCGCGGACGAGG
>JBAWVU010000564.1:0-1554 GCA_037147135.1 Chloroflexota bacterium | reverse complement strand
CCGAGTGCCGGCGGACCGGTGCCGCAGCTGCACGCCGTCGGCCTCGGGCTGCGCGTCGGCGAGGTAGCCCTGCTCGTCCTGCATGGCGGCGAGCTCCCGGACGCGGTCGATGAGCGGGGCGTCGGCGGGTACCCGTGCCGCCATCCGTGCGGCGATCCGGTCGCCGAGGAGGCGACGCCGCGCCGCGAGCACCTGTCCGAGAAGTCCCTCGCCGCCGACCTCTTCCACCGCCTCGAGGAGGCCCGCCGCGAGCCCGTCATAGGCGGTCGGGAGGAGGTCCTGCGCCGCGTCGGTCACGTCGTAGACGTGGCGCGGTCGTCCGATCCCATGCCGGACCGCCTCCCGGCGCACGAGCCCTGCCTCCTCGAGCTCGCGCAGGTGGGCGAGAACGCCGGTCCGGCTCGCCCCGATCGCCGATGCGAGGATCGCGGGGGACGCGGGGCCGCTTGTCCGGAGGCGAACGAGGATCGCGCGCGGGAGCGGCTGGGCCGACCGGTCGACCGCCTCGGTCACCCGGGCACCCCTGCGGCTCCCCTGAGCGCGGCCCGGAGCCTGTCGCGCGAGGCGATGGCGCAGAACACGCGAGGCATGACCGTGACGGCCGAGGTGCGCATGGCGGGAGGCTATCAGGGTCCGGCGGAGAGCGCCGGGAAGGGTGGTGCTCCCCGCACCATGGCGCATCGCGATAGACTCTCCGGGCATCCCGACCGCCCGCGTCGATCCGCGTGCGGTCACGCCCAGGAGCACCAGTGCCCGAGATCCGCCCGTTCCGCGCCCTGCGCTACGACCTGGAGGTCGTGGGCGACCCAGGGCGTGTCGTGGCGCCGCCCTACGACGTCATCACGCCCGACCTGCGTGCGGCCCTCGCGGCACGCAGCCCGCGGAACGTCGTGCACATCGACCTGCCCGTCGCGGAGCCGGCCGACGCGGACCCGGACGACCGGTATCGCCGCGCGGCGCGCCTCTACGTGCAGTGGCGTGGCGACGGGACGCTGCGGAAGGACCCGCGCCCCGGGCTGTACGTCTACGAGCAGACGTACGCGGTGCCGGGGAGCTCGGTGGTCCGGATGCAGCGCGGCTTCCTGGGCCGGCTCCGCCTGGAGCCGTTCGGGCCCGGCGGCGGGGTGCTCCCGCACGAGCGAACGCTCGCCGGCCCCAAGGAGGACCGGCACAAGCTCATGCGCGCGACCGGCGCGAACTTCAGCCCGATCGTCGGCCTCTACGCTGACCCGAGCGGCCGCTCGGCAGCCATCCTCGCGCGCGTCGCGTCGACGCCCGCCGTCCTGGACATCACCGACGACGACGGCGTGCGCCAGCGGCTGTGGGTCGTCGCGGGAGATGCTCCGGGGGCGCCCATCGTGGAAGAGCTCGCGATGCTCGCGGGCGCGGGCCCGGTGACGATCGCCGATGGCCACCACCGGTACGAGACCGCCCTCCGGTATCGCGACGAGCGCCGGGTGATGCCGTCGACGGAGGCCGACCCCGCCTACGACTTCGTCCTTGCGCTCTTCTTCGAATGCACGCGGGAGCCGCTCACGGTCCTCGCCACGCATC
>JBAWVU010000563.1:0-1558 GCA_037147135.1 Chloroflexota bacterium | reverse complement strand
GGCCGGCCGAGGAGAGACGCCGACGGAGGTGGTGCACGCGCCGACCACGACGGCGAGCGCCGTCACGGCCACGAGCGCGCGCCGCGCCATCCTCGGTCGGATCATCAGGATCTCGGTTCCCCCGGCCACGATCGAACAGGCAGCCATTCTGGAGCCACGCTAGGACCGTCTGCCAGAGCATAGTCGCCTTGACCTTGCGCCCGAGATGACAACCTTGCTACAGAATGCCATTCGGTGCCGCCGCGGCCACGCGCGCAACTACAATCGCCCAATGACCCGAGATGCGCACCGCCCGCTCCGCGAGGCGTGGATCGTCGACGCCGTCCGCACCCCTATCGGCCGTTACGGAGGCGCGCTCGCCGCGGTCCGGCCCGACGACCTTGCCGCCGTCGCCATCCGCGCGGTGGTCGAGCGGACCGGGATCGATCCGGCGCGCGTCGAGGATGTCATTCTCGGTTGCGCGAACCAGGCGGGCGAGGACAACCGGAACGTCGCCCGGATGGCGCTCCTCCTCGCCGGGCTGCCGGTCGAAGTCGGCGGCCTCACCGTCAACCGGCTCTGCGGGAGCGGGCTCCAGGCGGTGAACTCCGCCGCCCACGCGATCGCTGCGGGCGACGGCGACGTCTTCATCGCCGGCGGCGTCGAATCGATGACCCGGTCGCCGTTCGCGATGCTCAAGCCGGAGGCGGCCTACGAGCGCGGGAGCCGCGAGCTCGTGGACACGACGCTCGGCTGGCGGTTCGTCAACCCGCGGATGCAGGAGCTCTACCCGCCGATCTCACTCGGCGAGACCGCGGAGGTCGTGGGTGACCGATGGCAGGTGGCGCGCGAGGACCAGGACGCGTTCGCGCTCGTGAGTCAGCGACGCGCGGTGGCGGCCCGGGAGGCCGGCCGTTTCGATGACCAGATCGTGCCCGTGACGATCCCGCAGCGGAAGGGCGATCCGATCGTCGTGGATCGCGACGAGCACCCGCGAGCGGACTCGAGCGCGGAGGCGCTCGCGAAGCTGCGCCCAGCATTCCGCGACGGCGGGACCGTCACGGCGGGGAACAGCAGCGGCATCAACGACGGGGCGTCGGCGCTCCTCCTCGTCGAGGCCGAGACGGCCCGCTCGCTCGGGCTGCGGCCGATGGCGCGGGTCGTCGCAACGGCGGTCGCGGGCGTGGACCCGTCCGTCATGGGGATCGGGCCGGTCCCGGCGACGCGCAAGGCCCTCGAGCGGGCAGGGATCGGTGTCGCGGACCTCGACCTCGTCGAGATGAACGAGGCCTTCGCGAGCCAGTCGGTCGCGTGCGCGCGCGAGCTCGGGCTGGACCCCGCGAGGCTCAACGTGAACGGCGGCGCGATCGCGCTCGGCCACCCGCTCGGGATGAGCGGGGCACGCCTCGTGACGATGCTCGTGCACGAGCTCCGCCGGACCGGCGGCCGCTACGGCCTCGCCACCATGTGCATCGGGGTCGGGCAGGGGATCGCGACGGTCGTCGAGCGGATCGAGGGGTAGCCCCGCCCCCAGCGGTGGATCCGCCTTCGACAGCCGCCGCCGGCGCCGCGACCCGCC
>JBAWVU010000562.1:0-1558 GCA_037147135.1 Chloroflexota bacterium | reverse complement strand
GAACAACAACGACGCCGAGTACAAGGACCAGTTGAAGGAGCTGGTCCTCCTCCTGGCGCGGGGCTCCTCCTGCCGGACCGACCCGATCGTCGTCGTCACCGGCCACATGCCCGACGACCAGCGCTCGGGCGAGCCGCCGGCGGACTACGTGGCTCTCGCGCTGCACCGCTTCGTGGAGCGCTCCCGCGACGCCGTGACCGAGCTGGCCGTGACGAACCCCGGCGTGCGGGTCCGCTTCGCCGACCAGTACACGCCCTTCGTCCAGAACAGACCGACGACGGCGTTCCCCTCGGAGGTCTGGTCCATCGACGGCATCCCCGACTACGCCAAGATCGCCCGCGAGGACGACAGGTATCACCCGCGCCGGCTCGCCTCCATCTACGCCGGCGAGCTGGCCGCCGATTCCCTGGATCTGCAGGAGATGCGCGCCCTCGTGAACGGGGGGTGTGCCGTCGCGATCGCGGGGCCGGGTTCGGTCTGTGCGGGTCAGAGCGTCACCCTCGACGCGGGACCGGGCTTCGCCTCCTATTTCTGGTCCACGGGGGCGACCACCCGGACGGTCACGGTTTCGCCCTCCGCCACGACGACGTACACGGTGACCGTGACGGGGGCGGAATGCCTCTCCGCCTCGGCGTCGATCGACCTCGTCGTGAACGCGGCGCCGGCGGCGCCGTCCATCTCGAGCCCGTCGTCCGCCCCGCAAGGGGCGACAGGGCTGTCCGCCACCGTGCCGTCGCACCCGGGCTCCGGCTGGCACTGGACGATCGGGAACGGGACGATCACGAGCGGCCAGGGGACGGCCGCGATCACCTTCACGGCCGGGAGCGCAGGGCAGGTCTCGCTGAGCGTCGTCGAGACGAGCCCGGCGGGCTGCGCCTCCACGCCCGGGACGTCGACGACGACCATCGTCCCCCGGCCGTTGAGGCTCTACACCTTGACGCCGTGCCGCCTCGTCGACACCCGCGATATCACCTCTTCCGCGTTCTCGCCGGGAGAGCGTCGAAACCTCCCCGCGGCGCCGGGCTGCGGCATCTCGTCGACCGCGAAGGCGCTGGCCCTGAACGTCACGGTGGCCGGGCCGATCGCGGCGGGCTACCTGACGCTCTTCCCGGGCGATGCCCAGGATCCGCCCGTGACCTCGACGATCAACTTCCGGCCGGGGCAGGTGCGGGCGAACAACGCCGTGGTCCTGCTCGGGGCCGACGGGCGGCTCGGGATCCTGAACGGGTCGGCCGGAAGCACGCACGCGATCGTCGACGTCGTGGGGTACTTCGAGTAGCCAGCCGGGCGATCCGGACCGCGGTGGCAGTCCGGACGACCGCCCGAATCGTCATCCATGCAGGAGCACGCTCAGATGAAGATTTCTCCGTTCCTCGTCCTCGCGGGAGTGGCCCCTTCGCTCCTCGGTTCGCAGAACGGCCTGAACGCTGTCCGTTCCGCTGGTTGTGACGCCGCCGTCACCTGGACGCTCCCGGCCGCGGCGTCGCGGGCGATCCGCGTCTACGTCGCAGGCGAGAGCATCGAACGGCGCAACCGGTTCGTCGAGGCTCCCTTCACC
>JBAWVU010000561.1:0-1564 GCA_037147135.1 Chloroflexota bacterium | reverse complement strand
TCGACGACATCGCCGCGATCGACGGGGTGGCTGCGGCCGTTCCGGGCGTCAGCACTCTCCTCGATCCCGGGTCGAACGGCGGGATCAGCATGCCCGACATGATCGTCGGAGACCTGCCCGGCGCCGATCACGGCAACAACATGTATGACGCCCGGGTCGCCCAGGGCCGCGCGCTCACCGCCGAAGACGCCGACTCCCTCGTGGCCGTCCTCGGTTCTGACCTCGCCCGCAAGCTCGGCAAGGGCATCGGGGACACGGTCGAGATGCGGGGCATGACGTTCGAGGTCGTCGGGATCCTCGAGCCGACCCTGACCGCGCCGGATGCCACCGCCCTGGTGCCGCTCGCGGCCGCCCAGGAGATCTTCCTCGGGGATCTGCCACCGGTCGTCCGCCAGAACCTGCGCGCGGACCAGCTCGTGACCGACATCACGGTCTATCCCGACGAGGGAGCCGACGTCGAAGCCCTCGCCGCACGGATCGAGGCCGACATCCCGAACGCGTCGGCGATGACCGGCGCCGAGTTCGATGGGGTCGTGGGCTCATCGGTCGCGATCTTCAACGCGATCATCATCGGCGTGGCCCTGATCAGCCTGATCGTCGGCGGCCTCTCCGTCATCAACACGATGGCCATGACGGTCGCCGAGCGGACCCGGGAGATCGGGATCAAGCGCGCGATCGGCGGCTCGCGGGGGCGAGTCATCCGCGAGCTCGTGAGCGAGGCCGGCCTCATCGGCCTGCTCGGTGGCCTGCTCGGCCTCGGCCTCGGTGCGGTGGTCGTCTACCTCGCCAACGAGGCCGGCCGGAGCTCGGGGACGATCCTCTTCCAGCTGACCCTGCAGACGGCCATCTTCGCCGTCCTCTTCTCGACCATCCTCGGCGTCGTCGCCGGGATCATCCCCGCCTGGAACGCGGCGCGCCTCGACCCGGTCGCGGCCCTCCGCTACGAATAGGAGCGACGGACATGGCACTTCTCGAAGGGCGCGACCTGCGCAAGACGTACAAGCTCAGCCGCAGGAACGAGGTCCGGGCCCTGCGCGGGGTCGACGTCTCGATCGAGGCGGGCGAGCTCGTCGCGATCATGGGCCCGTCCGGCTCCGGCAAGAGCACCCTCATGCACCTGCTCGGGCTGCTCCACAGCCCTGACCAGAACCACGGGCCGGCGCCGCAGCTGTCGTTCGGCGGGCGCGATGCGACGAGCATGTCGGACGGCGAGCGGACCCGGATCCGGGCCCGCGAGATGGGCTTCGTCTTCCAGCAGTTCAATCTCGTCCCGACGCTCACCGCGGTCGAGAACGTCATGCTTGCCGGCGAGTACGCGGGTCTCGGCCGGCGTGGGGCACGAGAGCGGGCGATCTCGCGGCTGGACACGGTGGGACTGGCCGGGCGCGCGATGCACCGCCCGTCCGAGCTGTCCGGCGGCGAGCAGCAGCGCGTCGCGATCGCCCGGGCCCTCGTCAACGACCCGGCGCTCGTCCTGGCCGACGAGCCGACGGGCAACCTTGACTCGCACCGGTCCGCGGAGCTCCTCGGCCTGATCCGGAAGCTCAACCGCGAGCACGGCCAG
>JBAWVU010000560.1:0-1577 GCA_037147135.1 Chloroflexota bacterium | reverse complement strand
GGCCGCCTCGACTGCCACGAACGACCGGCCGCGCATCGCGAAGGGGACGTGCGAGCTGGACGGAACGTGGACGGATCCTCCACGTTCCGTCCAGCTCGCACGTCCCCTTCCCGATGCGCGGCCGGTCGTTCGTGGCAGTCGAGGCGGCCTGCATGACGACACGGGACGAGGCAGAAGGATCGCTGCGGCCGCTGCGGGCGCTGCGACCGGAGATCGACACGTTCGCGATGATGCCGCCGACGGAGCTGGGCGGGCTGCACCTCGAACCGGTCGAGCCCGTGCCCGTCCATTTCGACGGCTGGCTCCTCGAGGACCTGCCCGCGGCGGCCATCGAGGCGATGCTCGGATCCGCCGGCCCCGCGTCGAGCTCGGCGCTCATGTCGGTGGAGCTGCGGCATCTCGGCGGCGCGCTGGCCGAGGGCGGGCCGGGTCACGGCGCGCTCGCCTCCGTCGACGCCGGCTTCGCAGCGGTGACGTTGGGCCTCGCCCCCGATGGGGACCTCGCCGCCGTCGAGCGGCAGTCCGCGCGCGTGCGATCCGCGCTCGCGCCATGGACGGCTCGGCAGAACTACCCGAACTTCGCCGAGGAGAGGCCCGATGGGGCGAGCATCTACCTCGGCGAGACCCTGGAACGGCTCCGGCGGGTGCACGAAGCCTACGACCCAGGGGACCTCATCCGGTCGGGGCGTCCGGTCGCCGCAGGAGCTGCCGGAGGGACCGCCGCCCACCCGTAACGTCACCCGCCGACGGCCGGACCGTGGCCGTTGGCGCGGCGTCGGGGTACCATCGCGCCTCCTCGACCCCACCCCGGAGGACCTGCCCATGTGCTTCGACCTCGACAGCCGGCCCCCGATCGACCCGATCGCCGGCGGCGCCCTCGAACACGAGGGCCTCCAGCTCACGGCGGCCGATGGGGCGACGTTCCGGGGCTTCTTCGCCCGCGCCGCCGCACCGACCGGGGCAGGGATGATCGTCCTTCCCGACGTCCGCGGGCTCCACGGCTACTACGAGGAGCTCACCCTGCGGTTCGCCGAGGCGGGGATCGACGCGCTGGCCATCGACTACTTCGGGCGGACCGCGACGGACGACGACCGTGGCGAGGGCTTCCCCTTCATGGACCACATGGCCGTCGTCGGGTGGGAGACGGTGGCGCAGGACATCGCCGCCGCGGCGACCTCCCTGCGCGAGCGGACCGGCGTGCGGTCGCTGTTCACGGTGGGGTTCTGCTTCGGCGGCCGGCTCTCGTTCGTCTCGGCGACGCTCGGCCTCGGGCTCGGCGGGGTCATCGGGTTCTACGGCTGGCCGGGCGGGACCGCGCGGGGCGGCGTCCCGGCGCCGACCGAGGTGACCGCCCGGCTCGCTGCGCCGGTCCTCGGGATCTTCGGCGGTGCCGACGCGGGGATCCCGGCCGAAGTCGTGGACGCGTTCGACGGTGCGCTCGCCGCCGCGGAGGTCCCCCACGAGATCGTCACGTACCCCGGCGCTCCGCACTCGTTCTTCGACCGGAAGCAGGCCGACTTCGCGGAGGACTCGGCCGACTCGTGGGCCCGCGTGCTCGCGTTCGTGCGGGAGAACAC
>JBAWVU010000559.1:0-1577 GCA_037147135.1 Chloroflexota bacterium | reverse complement strand
GCCAGGGGACGAGCCCTGGGCTACGCCTCCGAGGATCGCCGCACCGATGGCTGAGCTGGACGGCGTCGGCGACGATGCCCGGTCGCGCCCTCGGTACGCAGGCTCGACCTGTCCGCGTCCCGGGCGCCAGCGATCAGTCCTCCGATTAGTCCCTCGAGTAGCTCTTGCGAGCGATGACGCTCATCCCACCGCGGGAAGACGCTGCCCGTGCGCTCCGCCGCTGGGTGGGTGGCGACGATCGGATGCGACGGGCAGGAGGACACGATGAGGGCGATCGCCCAGGACAGATACGGCGCACCGGATGCGCTCGAGCTCCGGGAGGTCGACAGGCCGGTCGTCGGTGACGATGACGTGCTCGTCCGCGTCCTCGCGGCCTCCGCCAATCCATACGACGTGCACTACATGCGAGGGCTGCCGTACGTCGTGCGGGCCGTCGGGTCCCGGGCGGGGTTCGGCCTCCGCGGACCGAGGCTGAGCGTTCGGGGCAGGGATCTCGCAGGCAATGTCGAGGCGATCGGCAAGCGCGTGACGCGACTTCGGCCGGGCGACGAGGTCTACGGCGTGGGCCAGGGCACCTTCGCCGGATACGCGTGCGCTTCCGAGGGCGGACTGGCGCCCAAGCCGGCCAACCTCTCGTTCGCGCAGGCTGCCGCCATGCCCATCGCGGCAGTCACGGCCCTCCGGGCGCTGCGCGACCACGGACGGGTCCAGCCGGGCCAGACGGTCCTTATCAACGGGGCGGCGGGAGGCGTGGGGACCTTCGCCGTGCAGATCGCGAAGGCGTTCGGCGCCGACGTGACCGGCGTGTGCAGCACGCGGAACATGACGCTGGTCCGCTCTATCGGCGCCGACCGTGTCATCGACTACACGGCAGAGGACTTCACCCGAGGTCCGGATCGATACGACCTCATCCTCGATCTCGTGGGCAACCACTCGGTCTCGGAATGCCGACGCGCCCTGGAACCGACGGGGATGCTGCTCCTCTCCCATGGAGGCCGCAACGACTGGATCGGTCCCATGGGCCAGATCCTGCGCGCGCTCGCGGTATCCCGGTTCGTGAGCCAGGAGCTGCTCGCGTTCACCGCGCACGTCACGAGAGAGGACCTGGTCGTCCTCAAGGGACTCGCCGAGGACGGGAAGGTCACGCCGGTCATCGATCGGACCTACCCGCTGAGCGAGAGCCCGGACGCGCTGCGCTACCTCGAAGCCGGACACGCTCGAGGGAAGGTCGTCATCACCGCCTGAGGCGTCGGCCACCTCGCTTCCTCAGGGCCGCTCTCTTCACCAAGTCAAGGAGAACCTCGCATGAGCCTGCTGCGCAACCTCGCCAGACGGCGGCTTCGCACCGCCCTGACCGTCACCGGCATCACGATCGGCATCTGGGCCCTCGTCGTGTTCGGCTCGATGGCCAACAAGATCAGCTCGATCGTCGCCATCGGCAGCGACTACTACGCGGGCAAGATCGTCGTCACCGACAAGTCCGGTGGGCTGTCCGGAGACAGCCCCATGGCGATCGCCCTGGTCGACGACATCGCCGCGATCGACGGGGTGGCTGCGGCCGTTCCGGGCGTCAGCAC
>JBAWVU010000558.1:0-1581 GCA_037147135.1 Chloroflexota bacterium | reverse complement strand
CAGGCAGCCCGTGACCGAGCGAACCGGTCGAGAGCTCCACTCCCGGCGCGTCGGCGCTCGCCGTGAGGTGTCCGGCGAGCGGCGAGTCGTTGGCGCAGTACCCCGAGAGAAGCTCAGGCGCGAAGTAGCCGGCGCGCGCGAGGGCAGCGTAGCCGGCGGCCGCCGCATGCCCCTTGCTGAGGATCAGCCGGTCGCGCCCCTCCCAGCCCGGATCGTCCGGCCGATGGTGGAGGATCTCGCCGTAGAGGACGGCGAGGATGTCCACGACCGAGAGGCTGCTCGCGACGTGGGCGGCTCGTGCCCGGTGCACCATCTCGAGCACGTCGCAGCGGATCGCGAGGGCGAGCTCCTCACTCGAACGCGACACGGGTGAACCCCGGCTCGAGGATCGCGACGACCGTCGAGATGCGGCCCTCACGCGCGTGCCCCCGTGTGATCGAGGCCGATCGAGGGCCTGCGCGAGATCAGCCCGCGCGCATACAGGGAACTGCACGTGCGCACCAGGCCCTCACGCACTCCGACTCGCGGCTGGTGGACCTCGTACATCCGGTCGAGGTTCGGGACGTACCTGCTCGGGCGGCCGGCGGGCGAGCCCTCGTGGCCACGCCGGATCTCGAGGCCGCCAAAGATCTCCGCCACCATCGCGGCGACGTCACCGATGGTGACGGTGCCCTCCCGGCTTCCCACGTTGTACGTGTCGTGGTCGGGACTGCCCAGTAGGAGCGTGAACAGGAAGACCGCGAGGTCGGCCGCGTAGCAGAAGGAGCGTACGGCGCTCCCGTCGCCGGTTAGCTGCAGAGCCCCGTCGGTCGCTGCCTGTCGGATCAGGTTCGGTACCGCGAAGCTCGATGCGAGGTCCTGGTACGGACCGAGGAGCGAGAACACGCGTGCCGTGCGGTGGTCCATGCCGGACAGTCCGAAGAGCAGTTCGCCGACGCGCTTGCCCTCTCCATAGCACGACGTCGCCCGGGAGAGATCGGGTGCGCCGAGGTAGCCCTCGGGGATCTCGCTCATCCCGGCCGGCTGATCGCCATACACGGCCCCGCTGCTGATGAGGAGCAGGCGCTCCACCCGCGAGGCCCGCGCCGCCGCAGCGACGGACGCGGCCATGTCGACCATGTCGCGCAGGGTGCGGTCGGGGTCTCGAAGATACGAGCGTGGATCGGACGGAGATGCGGCGTGGATGACGTAGTCCCACCGTCGTCGAGGTAGGTCGATGGAGTGGCGGTCCCCCCACGTCATCACGACGACGTCACCCGTGTCGACCTGGGTCCGGTACCGGGCTATCAGGATGTCCGGTCGGCGGGTGAGCAACGTGATCTCGCATCGCGCGCCGAGGCCGGCCGCATTGTGCGCGAGGACACTCTCGACGAGACAGCGCCCGACGAAGCCGCCGCCGCCGGTGATCAGCAGCGACGTGCCGGACAGCCGGCGCAACAGCGGCCCGCACGCGTCGACGATGGCATCGACGTCCTCGCGGATGACGGGATCGGCATCGGACGGGATCCATCCGGGCCGCCCGCGCGGGGCGGTCGCGTCGGAGCGCATCGCTCGGGCTTCCGTCATCGGTCGCGCCCCACG
>JBAWVU010000557.1:0-1582 GCA_037147135.1 Chloroflexota bacterium | reverse complement strand
GCGTGTCTCGGTGCCGTCGTCGTATCCGAGCAGACTTATGTGAACGGCCGCGCCATCGAGCACCCAGGGCTCGTCGGACCACGCGAGGAACAGGTCGCCCGACGCCTTGATCCGCTCGATGACGGTGCGGTTCGCCTTGCCTCGGATCCCCTGCGTGGCGAGCAGACCCGCACGTTGAGTGCGACCCGCCGCGATCGCCTCTCGCGCCTTCTCATGGAAGTAGCAGCAGAGGTCCGAGAACCCTGGGATGGTGCCGTCGAACACCTTCCGGAGCGCCTCCGTGTAGTCGCCTCCGAGAGCGCCACGGAGTAGCGAACCGCCGAGGAACGGCGGGTTGCCGACGATGAACTCGGCCGCGGGCCAGTCGGCTTCCGTCGGGTGCGTCGGGTCGGTCAGATCGAGGAGGGCGTCCCCGGTCCGGATCTGGTCGAGCGGGCGGAGGACCGGGTCGCGTCGGTACGCGAAGCTGTGGCCGAGCATCCACTGGATCTCGCCGATCCAGATGCTCACGCGGGCGAGCTCCGCGGCGTAGGGGTTGATCTCGATGCCGAGGACCGCCTCGGGGCCGACCTGGGGGAATTCCATCGGGATGCTGAAGCGCTGGCTCCCCCACCCGATCGCGTCGTACTCGAGGTCCTTGAGCTTGCGGAGGGCGACGAAGAGGAAGTTGCCCGAGCCGCACGCGGGGTCGAGGACGCGCACGCTCCGCAGGCGCGCGAGGAACGCGTGGTGGACGGCGAGCGCCTTCTCCCGCGCCCTCGGGCCACCGGCCGCGAGGAGCTCCTCCACGCGCACCTGCGACGCGACGAGCTCCCGGCGAAGCGGCTCCATGACGACGGGCTCCACGAGCCGCTCGATCGACGTGCGGTCCGTGTAGTGCGCGCCGAGCTGGGCGCGCTTGCCGGGGTCGAGGCCGCGCTCGAACAGCGTCCCGAAGATCGCCGGCTCGATGAGGCTCCAGTCCAGGCGCCCGACCGCGAGGAGCGCGGCGATCTCCTCGCGCGACATCGTGAGCACGTCCGTGTCGGCGAAGAGGCCGCCGTCGAACCAGTCGATCCGATCGACCCCGAAGAAGCCGCCCGCGTCCGCCATCGTGCCGAACAGGCTCGCGAGCTGTGCCGCGAACGCCGCCGGGTCGGCCCGCGTCGCCTCCGCGAGCCGCGAGAGCAGGCCCTTCGGCAGGACCCCGGCATCCTCGGCGTAGAGGCAGAAGAGGAGCTTGTCGAGGAAGTGCGCGACGCGTTGCGGGTCCTCCCCGCGCGCCCGGAGACCGATCGCGAGCTCGGCGAAGTGCGACGCCGCCTTGCCGGTGAGCTCGTCAGCCGCCTCGCGGGGTCGGAGCTCTTCCGGGTCGGTCATGAGCGCCCGGAGGATCCGCACCGGCTCGGATGGATCCGCCGCGAGGTCCGCCAGCGTGAACGTGTAGAGCTTCGTCGGCGTGTTCGTGAAGTTCGTCCGGACCTCGAAGCGATCGAGGTCGCAGACGACGAGGATCGGCGGGTTGTCCAGCGCGGAGCTGTAGTTGAGCAGCTGGAGGTACGCGGCGCCGAGGTCCTTGGTCCTGCCCTTGTACTCCCACGCG
>JBAWVU010000556.1:0-1583 GCA_037147135.1 Chloroflexota bacterium | reverse complement strand
GGTGCGGCCACGGGTGGGGGCGCGGCCACGGGTAGGGGCGCGGCAGGCCCCGGCATGAACGGCACGGCGCCGAAGACGTCCGACTCGGCGGCGGCGAGCGCCTCCGCCTCCAGCTCGGTGTCCCACGCCTCGTCCTCGGGCCCGGGTCCCGCGGCGGCGTCCGCGACGAGCCCGTCGGGGACGGCGGCGCCCCCCTCAACGTCGCCCGCGGTCTCGGGCTCGTCCTCCGCCTTCCGGCGCCGCCAGAACTGCATCCGGTCCCCTACCCCTCGCGGCCCACGGGCCGGGACGCATCGGCGATCTCCCGTGCCTCCTCGAGCCGGAGGCTGATGACCCGGCTCACCGCGTCGTCGCCGATCGTGATGCCGTAGAGCGCGTCCGCGGCCTCGATCGTGCCCCGGTTGTGCGTGATGACGATGAACTGGATCGACGCCGCCAGGCCGGCGAGCGCCTCGGCGAAGCGTCCGATGTTCGCCTCGTCGAGCGCCGCATCGACCTCGTCGAGCACGCAGAACGGGACGGGTCGGACCTCGAGCATCGCGAAGAGGAGGGCGACGGCCGTGAGCGCGCGCTCCCCGCCCGAGAGCATGGCAAGCGCCTGTGCCTTCTTCCCCGGCGGGCGTGCGACGATCTCGACCCCGGTGCTCGCGAGGTCACCCGGGTCGGTGAGTGACAGCTGAGCGTAGCCACCGCCGAACAGCTGCCGGAATCGAGCGTCGAACGCGCCCTCGAGCCTGCGGAACGTCGCCCGGAACCGGTCGGCGATGAGCGTCGCGAGCTCACCGATGAGCGTCCGCGTCTTCTCGATCGCGACCCGGAGGTCGGCGCTCTGCGCCTCGAGCGCCTCGAGGCGGGCATGGACGGCCGCGTACTCCTCCGCGGCGAACGGGTTGGCGGCACCGACGTCGTGGAACCTGCGCCGGAGCGATGCGAGACGGCCCGGGCTCGGGACATCGGCCGCGGGCTCGACGGCCGCCCACCGCTCCGCGGCGCGAGGCAACAGCGCCGCGATCGCGACGTCGAGGTCGTCCTCGTCGCGGGCGGGGTCACCGGGGCCGACCGCTTCGGTCGCCGCCGGGAGATCCGCCGACCCGGCCACCTCGCCGGCCGTCTCGCCCGCCGCGGCGGACAGGGCATGCACACCGACCTCCCCGAGGGCGGCGAGCTCGACGAGGAGCTGCTCTCGGACGGCATCGAGGGCCATCCTCGCCTCCAGGTCGCCGACCTCGAGGCGGCGGTGCCGGTCCTCCGCCGCCCTGAGCCGGGCCCGGGACCGGACGGCCTCCGACTCGGCCGCGGCGAGCCGGACGCGCAGGGCCGAGTCCGAGGTCCTGGTCTCGTCGAGTGCCGCACGGGCGCGCTCCTCGGCCTCGTCGGCGATCACCGCATCCGCGGCCAGCTGCTCGCGTTCGCGCTCCGCCGCCGTCGACCGGGCAACGAGGCTCGCCGCCTCCCGGTCGGCACGCGCGAGTCGATCCTCGTCCAGCGCGACGCCCGCCTCGGCGGCGCATCGGGAGATGAGCCCGACGAGTTCGTCCAGCACGTCGCCGGGCAGCCCGACGGGGTCGCGGTCGGTCAGCTCG
>JBAWVU010000555.1:0-1593 GCA_037147135.1 Chloroflexota bacterium | reverse complement strand
CCGCGTGCGCCCGGCGTCGATCGCCCGCTGCTCGATCCGCTCCAGCTCGTCGCGCTCGCGGTGCCACCGGGAGAGCATCGCGCGGTGCGACTCGCGGTAGCTCTCCATGATGGTGCGGAGCTGGTTCGCGGCGTAGCTGAGCGCCGCCGTGGCCTCGGCGTAGAGCGCGTCGAAGCGATCGCCGCCATCGGGCCGCTCCGTCCACGCCTCTCCGCTGCTCGGCTGGTCCATCGTGGCCGAGTATACGGGCGTACCCGCGACCGCCGGAGGCCGGGCGGGCCCCCGCCCCGGGCCGACGCCCGTTCAGGGGCAGGCGATCCGGTAGACGAGCATCTCCTTGGGGGCGGCGGTGCCCGTCGGTGCCGCCTCGGGGACCGGGACGAAGCACTCCGTCCCCGGGCCGCCCGCGGCGAGCACCGACGGCCAGCGACCGTGCGCCGCCTCCGAGTCGAGGACCAGGAGCGTCGCCCCGAACGACCGGGCGAGGTCGAGCACGCTCTCCGGCGACTCATCCGGAAGGGCGAGCGCGGGCACCCGGTACGCTTCCGCGATCCAGATCGGGTGGTCGGAGATGACCGGCCCGGCCTCCGCCAGCGGCAGCCCCGCGGCCTCGAGCCGAAGCGGGAGCGCCGCGTAGCGGGCCTGCCAGTCGCGTGCGACCCCACTGATCCCGGCGACCGTGAGCGCGAGGAAGGGGACGGCGACGACGAGGAGGCCGATCGGGGCGAGCGCCGCGCTCGCGGAACCCCAGGCGCGCGCTCGCGCCACTCGCGCCACCAGGGCATCGAGGCCGGCCATCGCAGACAGGACGAGGAGGACGTGGATCGGGCCGGCCGCGTGGAGGAAGGTCCCCGACGTGGTCGAGACGGGGAAGAGCAACGTCGTCGCGAGGAACGTGAGCGTCCCGCCGACGAGCAGCGGGCGGAGGACGCGCGACCGGACGATCCACGGGAGCCCGACGAGCCCGATCGGGCCGACCGGGATCGCCGGGAGGAGCAGCACCGTGACGAGGTTGTGGCGAAAGCCGTCGATGCGGTCCGCGATGAGCTTCGTGGGCCCCTGGGCGATCCATGCCGAGAACGTCGGCGGATCCTGCCAGGCGAAGATGTCGAAGCTGGTCCGCGAGAACGCGTTGGAGACCGCCTGACCCGGCAGGGGCGAGCCGAAGACGGCCCACTGGCGCGCCGCCCACGGGGCGAAGACGGCGAACGCGATGACGGCCGGCGTGCTCACGAGCCGCGCGAACGCGCCCAGCGGCGCGGAGGCGCCGGGCCGTGACCCAACGGCCACGCCGCGGGCGATCCCCCACGCGACGATGACCCAGGTCACCGCGTACCAGAGCGCCTCGTTGCGGGTGAGGGCGGCGAGACCCAGAGCGGCGCCGATACCCAGCAGCCGCGGGTCGAGCAGGCGGATCGTCCCGGGTTCGCGGGCCACCCGCTCCATGAGGACGCACGCCGCGAGAGCCGCGACCGTGAACGGCGCGGTCGAATCCGGCAGCATCCCGAAGAGGACGAGCGAGCCGTAGAACGCGGCGACGATGCCGGAGCCGACCGCGAGGACCCGCGCCCGAACGACGGGCAGGTCGCGCTC
>JBAWVU010000554.1:0-1594 GCA_037147135.1 Chloroflexota bacterium | reverse complement strand
ACCGGTGGGGGTGGGGGCGGCCCCGACCCGCTCATGCTCACGCTCGTCGGCGTCATCGTGCTCGGAGGCGTGGGAGCTGCCGCGGCCGGCCTGCTCTACCTCCGCCAGAGCCGGGCCGCCGAGTCGCCGTGGCGCGCGGGCCCCTGGAAGTGCGCCCGGTGCAACGCGATCAACCGCGAGGGCACGGAGCGCTGCCGGCGCTGCTACGCCCGCTGGGACGGCACGCCCTGATCCTGCCGGCCGCGGGGCGCCGCCCGACCGCTGAGCGTGGCCACCCGGCCGCCGCGTCGCCCCGCTCGCGGCGTCGTCGCCGTGTCGAGAGGCCCATTGCGGCATCGCCCCGACGGGACTAGCATCGAGCGGCGTCCTGCGAACGATCACCCTGCTCGCTCCGGCACGAGGTGGATATGGACCGGCGGTTCGCGGCGCTCGTCGCCGCCACAGCTCTTGTCGCCATGGCGTGCAGTGGATCACCCGGCGGCACGCCGTCGCCCTCGGTCGCGGCCCCGTCGGCCGCGGTCGAAGAGCCGTCGGTAGAGGCCCCGTCGGCGGCGGTCGAGGAGCCGTCGGTCGCCGTCGAAGAGCCGTCGGTCACCGTCGAGGAGCCGTCGCAGGTGGCGGGCGGCGGGTCGGGTGCGGTCGGGACGCTCGAGGGCGTCCAGCAGGCGACGATCCAGATCGAAGCCGATGGGTCATTCATCGACCCGATCGAGGGCCAGTTCTTCAACGCCGCCGGCCGGGGCTCGGGGGTCATCATCGACCCGTCGGGGCTCGCCCTCACGGCGAACCACGTCGTCACCGGGGCGGCGGCCCTCAAGGTCTGGATCGGCGGGGATCGGAACAAGACGTACAACGCCCGCGTGGTCGCCGCGTCCGAGTGCTCGGACATCGCGGTCATCCAGATCGCCGCCTCGGACCTCCCGTTCCTCGACTGGTACCCGGACGCTCCCTCGGTCGGCCTGGACGTCTACGCCGCCGGCTTCCCGCTCGGAGACCCGGAGTACACGCTCAACCGTGGGATCGTGAGCAAGGCGAAGGCCGACGGCGAGTCGAGCTGGAGCTCGGTCGACTCGGTGATCGAGCACGACGCGCTCATCAACCCCGGGAACTCGGGCGGTCCGCTCGTCACCAAGGACGGCCTGCTCGTGGGCATCGACTACGCGGGGAACAACGTGGGGCAGAGCTTCGCGATCGGCCGGGGCGAGGTGGACCGTGTCCTGCCGGAGCTTCTCGCCGGCAACGGGGTCACGTGGATCGGGGTCAACGGCGAGGCGATCTCCGTGGGCGACTTCACCGGCGTCTGGGTGGCGGCCGTGGAGTCCGGGTCGCCGGCGGACACGGTCGGGATCCGCGGCGGGGACATCATCACGAAGCTCGAGGGCCTGGTCCTCGCGACCGACGGCACGATGGCCGACTACTGCGACGTCCTCCGCAGCCGGCGCTCGACGGACACGATGGCGGTCGAGGTCCTGCGGACCGGCACCGGGCAGATCCTCGAAGGCCAGCTCAACGGCCGGACCCTCCAGTAGGCGAGCAGGCGTAGCGGATCGCGCCGCGGAGTCCTGACGTCCGCGGCCCATGACCAGGGAGGGAC
>JBAWVU010000553.1:0-1594 GCA_037147135.1 Chloroflexota bacterium | reverse complement strand
GGGAGCACGGGCGGGGTGGCGCACAATGGCAGCATGAGCGAGCTTCCCAGCCTCCCGGCCCAGGGCGCACCCGAACCCGGCGCGATCGCCCATCCCACGCGCGTCGCCGTCGTCGGCACCGGTGCCGTCGGCTCGACCTTCGCCTTCAGCCTCCTGCTCTCCGGCCTCGCGGCCGAGATCGTCCTGGTCGACGCCAACGCGCGAAAGGCCGAGGGCGAGGCGATGGACCTCATGCACACGGTCCCGTTCGCGCACGCGACACGGATCTGGGCTGGCACGTACACGGACTGCAAGGGCGCCGCGATCACGCTCATCTCGGCCGGCGCGGGCCAGAAGCCGGGCGAGACGCGGATCGACCTCGTCAAGAAGAACGCCGCGATCTTCCGGGAGATCGTCCCCGCCGTGGCCCTGGCGAACCCGGACGGGATCATCCTCGTTGCCACCAACCCGGTCGACGTGCTGACCTACCTGACCTATCGGATCTCCGGGCTCCCCGCCGCGCGGGTCATCGGCTCGGGCACGATCCTCGACACGGCGCGCTTCCGCGCCCTCCTCGCCGAGCACTACGGGGTGGATCCGCGGTCCGTCCACGCGTACATCGCCGGCGAGCACGGCGACACGGAGGTGCCCGTCTGGTCGTCCGCGAACATCGCGGGGATGCCCCTGGCCGACTTCGCCACCGCGAACGGGGTGGGCCACGACCAGGCGCAGCTGCAGGAGATCTTCGAGGCGACGCGTGACGCCGCCTACCAGATCATCGAGCGCAAGGGCGCCACCTACTACGCTGTCGCCGCCGGCCTCCTGCGGATCGTCGAGGCGATCCTGCGCGACCAGTCGACCGTGCTCTCGGTCAGCTCGCTCATCTGCGACTACTACGGCATCGACGACGTCTACCTGTCGGTGCCGACGGTGCTCGGCCGCGGCGGCGTCGAGCGGACGCTGCGCCTGGGGCTCTCCGCCGAGGAGGCATCGGGGCTGCGCCGCTCGGCGGACCTCCTCCGGTCGACGATCGCCACGCTGGGGCTCGGTGGGGAGTAGCCGTCCCTGGCCTGCGTCAGGTCCGGTCGAACCCGGAGCGCGACAGGAAGAAACCGCCACAGAGCCGAGAATCGAAACGACCCCCGTGAGTCGCCTCCGGGGGCCGTCTCGTGCTCATGACCGAGTGGTGGGCAGGAGGGGAATCGAACCTCTGCAGCCGTTGGTGGCTGACTTACAGTCCCGCCCGAGTTGTCCACGGAGTCGGTCCCGTACCCGTTTCGTGCTCAGGATGGGCCTCTGAGGGGGTCCGAGCGAGGTCCGGAGTCCGTCCCGGTCCGGCCCGTGCGCTACGAAGATGTGCTACCAGTCCGGCGCTGCCGGACGGGGATCGACAGCGGCGAGCCCGGCATCGGCAAGACGCGGCTGCTCGAGGCTTGGCGTGCGTCGCTGATCGACGACGGCGGGGTCGGGATTCGGTGGGTGCGGCAGCGTGCCGGACGACAGGCGCGGAGATCGCCTGCGACCTGGCGACAGCGCTGGTGTGAGGCGTCGTCCGCATCGCCGACGACGATCGGTCGCGGACTCGTCGGGTCGCCATCCGCAGGGTGGCCGCCGG
>JBAWVU010000552.1:0-1601 GCA_037147135.1 Chloroflexota bacterium | reverse complement strand
GTACGGGATGAAGCCGCCGAAGAACGAGAGGACGGCGAGCGGCAGGGCGAGTGGGATGCCGAGGATCGCCATGATGGCGAACTGCGTCGCGGCACCGAACGCGGAGATGACGCCGGTCGCGATCATGTAGCCCCCCAGGACGCCCGCAGCGCGTCCGCCCGCCGCGTCCACCTCGCGCCGCCGCCAGCCGACGAGCATCCGCGTCGCCCAGCGCCAGCCGACATCGCCATCCCGCAGGAAGAAGAACGTGAGGATCCCGGCGAGCACGCACACGAAGACGAGGCCGGTCGGCATCGCCGCGAACGCGACGACGGCGCCGAGCGCTCCGCCCGACACGGTCGCCACGAGCCCCGTGAGCCAGTCCAGCGAGCCCCCCGCGGACACGGAGGCCGAAGACGCCCCGGC
Source organism: Chloroflexota bacterium (assembly GCA_037147135.1). Taxonomy (GTDB): domain Bacteria; phylum Chloroflexota; class Limnocylindria; order Limnocylindrales; family CSP1-4; genus CAIYQJ01. The sequence goes on along the minus strand of JBAWVU010000552.1, from coordinate 1,196 downwards.
GGTCGCCTGCGCGACGATCTCTCCCATGTCCCGCGCGAGCGAGACGATCGTGAGCACGAGGATGACGCCGATCCCGGCGATGAGCCCCACGGTGGCGCCGAGCGCGGCCGGGGTGGACCCCAGGCCCCGACGCCGGAGGGGGATGCCGCCGGGGCGAGCGTCGCGGCGAGGACGGCCGCGAGGACGACGGCGAGGACCGGGCCCGACAGCGCGACGGTGAGCACGACGAGCGCGGCGAGAAGGCCGATGCCGACGAGCAGACGCCAGCTCCATTGGGCGAGCCGGTCCAGCCAGCCCGGCACTTCGGGGCCCGCCGACGAGGTCGCCGGAAGCCGCGGCTCGAAGGCGGCGAGCGCCGTTCCCGTCATCTGCGCGACGAACGCGGCCACCGGCACCGCGACGATCATGCCGATGAGGCCCGCGGCGACCGCACCGATCGGGAGGGCGAGCAGGGCCACGGCCGGGTGGACCCGGAGGGCCCCCGATGCCTCCGCCCGGCCGCGGACGCGGGCGAGCGCCACGTCGATGGCGACGGCCACGGCGAGCAGGAGCGCGGCGTACCCCATGCCCTGCCCGCCGACGGCGACGAGGAGCACGAGGGTCGTCGCGACGAGGGTCCCCAGGTAGGGGACGAGCCCGCCGACGAGGAGGACCGCCGCGAGCGGCCCGGCGAACGGTGTCCCGAGCGCGAGCATCGCGACGAGCATGACGCCCGCGCGCACCGCGGACGCGACAGCCGTGGATCGCACGAGCCCGCCGACGCGCATGGCGGCGTCGCGACCGCGGAGGCGGAGCGCGTCGCGGTCGGCGGGGTCGACGCCCTGGAGCGCCCAGTCGGCACCGTGGTCCGCGTCGAGGAGGACGAAGAACGTGAGGAACGTGCTGAGGATCGCGATCGTCGCGGTCATCGACACCCGGCCCGCGAGCTCCCCGAGATCGTCCTTCACCCAGCCCGTGATCGCGGCCGATGCCTGGTCCGCCGTCGACGCGAGCTCGGGCGGGAGTCGCACGCCTCCGGTCCCGGACCTCAGGGCATCGAGGCCGGCCTGGAGGGCACCGACGACCTCGCGGATCGCCGGGACGAACGCGACGACGATGAGCGCGAGCGCGATGACGATGATCCCGCCCGCCACCGCCCATCCGGCGAGGGCGGTGGCGGGCGGGATCATCGTCATCGCGCTCGCGCTCATCGTCGT
>JBAWVU010000551.1:0-1605 GCA_037147135.1 Chloroflexota bacterium | reverse complement strand
CGGCGACGTTCCTCGAGATCGCGCGAAGCCCCGTCGTGGAGCACCGCGTCCCCCTCCTCGGCTCCGCCTTCCGCGACGTCGGCGCCGTCCAGATCCAGGCGCGCGGGACGCTCGGCGGGAACCTCGCGACGGCGTCCCCGGCAGCCGACGGCGTCGCGGCTCTCGCCGCCCTCGACGCGACCCTCGTGCTGGCAAGCGTCCGGGGGACGCGCCGCGTCCCGCTCGCGGCCTTCTACACCGGCTACAAGAGGAGCCTCCGCGCGTCCGACGAGGCGATCGTCCGGATCGAGATCGAGCTCCCCCCCCGCGGCGCGCGCTGGTCCTGGCGCAAGGTCGGGACGCGCCGGGCGCAGTCGATATCCAAGGTCGCCCTCGCGGCGGTGGCCGAGCTCGACGGGACGGGCCCCGGGGCGCGCGTCGGCCGCATCGGCCTCGGCATGGCCTCCGTCGCCCCGACCGTCACGTTCCTCGACGCCGTCCGCTCCCTCGTCCTCGGCAGGACCCTCTTGTCGCTCGCGTCCGTCCCCGCCGCCGAGCTCGACGCCGCCGTCGACGCCGGCATCTCCCCCATCGACGACATCCGCTCCACCGCCGCCTACCGCCGCCACGTGGCGCGCGCCCTCGTCCGCACCTTTCTGGGGTCAGGCCTGAATAACTGAGTATCTGGGCCGCCCCTGTCGCGGTCTTGCGCAGTTCGACAAGTGCCAGCTCGGCAAGAGGGCTTTTCTCCCCAGGGACACGCGATTCGGAGTAACGTCCGAACAGGTCCTTTCCTCCTTTCTTTCCCGCCAGTGAAGCTCTCAGCGGCAACACGACGCGCAGACGACTGCATGGAGGAGAGAACATGCCTCGCAAGCCGAGGATCCACCAGCCTGGAGGGCTCTACCACGTGATCCTTCGGGGAAACAACGGCCAGGGAATCTTTCTCGACGATCGCGGACGCATGGCGTTCCTTGCCCTGCTCACGGAGGGGACGAGGCGGTTCGGATACCGCATCCACGCCTTCTGCCTGATGTCGAACCACGTGCACCTCGCGATTCAAGCCGGCGACGAGCCACTTTCGAAGGCGATGCAGAACGTCGGCTTCCGTCACGCGCTCCGGACCAACCGGAAACAGGGCTCGACGGGGCACGTCTTCCAGGGACGGTTCAAGGCGATCCTCGTCGCGGACACGGCGTACGCGTACGAACTCGTCCGGTACGTTCACCGGAACCCGGTCCGGGCCGGACTCGCCCAGGACCTCGCGGACTGGCGATGGTCGAGCCATCGCGCCTACCTCGGGATCGACTCGTGGGCCTTCCTCACGACGTCATGGGTCCTGGAGATGTTCGGCGACGACCCCGCCGACGCGAGACGGCGCTACCTCGAGTTCGTCCTCGCCCCGGACTCGTCCCCGGGCGGGGACGCGGACGGAGGGGAGCGGACGGAGTCCCTCTCCCGGCGGGAGGACGAGGCCGGGCTCTTCCGCCCGTCGAAGGGAGTAGCTGGCGGTGTCCCTGCCGCGCACCGTCTGCCCGGCACGGGACGACCGGGGAGGCCGGGACCGCCAGGGCGCCCGCTCGAAACCGAGACCGCGCCCGGACGGCACGCCGGGCTCGACGAGGT
>JBAWVU010000550.1:0-1612 GCA_037147135.1 Chloroflexota bacterium | reverse complement strand
GGGTACTCCGCGGGGTCAGTGCCGGACAGCCCTCGGCGGCCCGGACCAGGTCCCGCCATCGCGGGATGACGACGGCGCCGGCCTGCCACTCGCCCGAGCAGGTCGAGGATGCTCTCCGCGGCGCGCCCGGCGGCAGCGATCGGGCCCGAGCTACCCGGCCTCGACCGCCTGTCTGTCCACCTGCCTGTCCAGCAGCTCCCGCACGCGCGATGCGAGGTCCTCGCGCGAGAACGGCTTGTGGAGGAACGGGGTCCCCTCGTCGAGGAGCCCCTCCCCGAAGACCTTCTCCGGCGCGTAGCCGGACATGAAGAGGACGGGCAACCCCGGGCGCAGCCCGATCAGTCGATCGGCGAGCTCGCGGCCGCTCATGCCCGGCATGACGACGTCCGTCAGGAGGATGTCGAACGGCGCCTGTCGTCCCTCGGCGATCGCGATGGCTGCGGTGGGGTCGCCGGCGTTGAGCACGGTATAGCCGAGCTCGCGGAGGCCACGTGCGGTGACCGCGAGGACGCCGGGCTCGTCCTCGACGACGAGGACCGTCTCGCGCCCCATCTGGGGCGGGCGTCGGCGGTCGATGGCGGGGCGCCCGTGCGGCGGCGGCGCGATCGTCGGCTCCTTCAGCGTCCGCGGCAGGAAGACGGAGAACGTCGTGCCCGTCCCGACCTCGCTCTCGACCGTGATGAAGCCCCCGGACTGCGCGACGATCCCCTCGACGCTCGCGAGCCCGAGCCCCGAGCCGGCGCCGAACTCCTTCGTCGTGAAGAACGGCTCGAACACGCGCGGGAGGACGTCGGGGGCGATCCCGGTCCCGTTGTCGGTCACGGAGATCCGGACGTACTCGCCGGGCTCGCCGGGTGCCCGCAGCCGACGATCGCCGGCGTCGACCACGACGCATCCGGTCTCGATCGTCAGGCGTCCGCCGCCGGGCATCGCGTCGCGGGCATTGAGCGCAAGGTTGACGATCACCTGCTCGAACCGCGTGCGGTCCACGCGGATGCGCTCACCCGGCTCGCCGTGGCGGATGTCGATCTCCACGTCGCCGCCGATGGCGCTGTAGAGCAGCGGGGCCACCCAGGCGACCGCGTCGCGGACGTCGAGCACGGTCGGCTGGAGGACCTGTCCGCGGCCGAACGCGAGCAGCTCGGCGGTGAGCGCAGCCGCGCGACCTCCGGCATCGCGGATCGCCTCGGCGTCCGCCCGCTTCGGATCGTCCTCGGGGAGGCCTTCCGCCAGGAAGTCCGCGTACCCGTTGATCACGACGAGGAGGTTGTTGAAGTCGTGGGCGACGCCGCCCGCGAGGCGGCTGACCATCTCGAGGCGTCGCGCCTGGTCGAGCCGGGCCTGCGCCTCGCGCAGCTCGGTGACGTCCGCGAACGAGCCGCGGAATCCGACGATCGTACCGTGGGAGCCCGGCGACGCCTGACTGCGCGCCACGACGTGGCGGACCACGCCGTCGGGCCGGCGGATGTCCATCTCGAAATCGGCGAGCTCGCCGGTCTCGACCGTCCGCGACACCGCCTCACGGGCACGGGCGAACGTCTCCGGGTCGGTGAAGCGGGCCAGGTCCGCGAACGGCGGAGCCGGCCCTCCGGCATCGACCCCGAGGATCGCG
>JBAWVU010000549.1:0-1613 GCA_037147135.1 Chloroflexota bacterium | reverse complement strand
GGCCGTCCGGCGCCGCGACGGCTACCTCAGGTTATCCGCGACCAGTGTGGCGATGTTCGCCATGAACGTGGAGTACGAGCCGTCCGGAGGAAGAGTGTGGGTGGCAAGCTCCACGACCTTCGCGCCGGTCTCCTTCCCGACCGCCGCGGCGACCGCCGGCGAAGTCCCGAGCTCGGTGAAGATCGCCTTGACGTGCTCCGCGACGATCGTCGCAGTGAGCGCGGCGAGGGCGGCCGACGACGACTCCGCCTGGCTCGTGAGGCTCGGGACGATCGCGCCGATGACCTGGAACCCGTACCGGTCGGCGAAGTAGCCGAGGCTCTCGTGTCCCGTCACGAGCTTCCGGTCCGCGACCGGCACGACCGAGAGGATCCCGACGAGCCGGTCGTTGAGCGCTGCGAGCCGCGACTCCAGGTCGGCCGCACGGGCCGAGACATCGATGCCGAGATCAGCCTTCAGCTCCGGGGCGAGCGCCGCGACGACGTCCTTCATCGCGATGGGGTCCATCCAGAGGTGGGGGTCCTGCGCGCCCGCCGCCTGGTCGGGATGGCTCGGGTCCGCGCCCTCCCCGGCGCCGACCGTTCGCACGACGATGTGGTCGGAGGCGATGAAGCGCTTCACGCCGGCCTTCTCGGCCTGGTCGAACGCGCTCGTCAGCCCCCCCTCCATGCCGAGCCCGTTCTCGACGAGCAGGTCGGCCTTCATGAGCGTCTCGATGTCGCGCGCCGAGGGCGACCACTCGTGCGGGTCTGCGCCGTTGGGCACGAGGACGGTGACCGTCGCCGCATCGCCGACCAGGTCCCTCACCACGGCGCCGAGCGCCGAGTACGTGACGACGATCGACTTCCCGTCCCCGGACGGGGCCGGTCCGGAGGAGCAGCCGGCCACGACCGCTGCGATCGCGACCAACGCGGCGAGGAGCATCCCAGGAAGCCCGCGGCCGCCGCTCGTGGCGCGGCTCATGCCGTCGCCCTGCAGGCCGGGCAGAGGCCGAACAGCTCGATCCGGTGGCTCTCGACCGTGTAGCCGGTCTGCCGAGCAACGTCGCGGGCCACCCCGGCGAGTCGGCCGTCGTCGATGCCCACGGCGACGGCGCGCCCGCATCCCGAGCAGACGACGTGATGGTGGTGCGCGGCCTCGCAGGGGACATACGCGTGCTCGCCCGACGGGAGGTCCAGCCGCTCCACGACGCCGAGGCCGGCAAGCACCTCGAGCGAGCGGAAGATCGTGGCGCGCCCGATCCCGAGCTTCCTCGCGCGGGCGTCGGCGACGAGGTCCGCGGCCGTGAAGTGACCATCGCGGTCGGCGACGAGCTCTGCGACGGTCCGACGCGGGGCGGTGATCCGGTAGCCGGCGCGGTCGAGCGCGTCGACGATGGTCGTGTGGTCGATCACGCTCAGATGATACATGGTCTCATGTTGAAGCTGCCGCGAGCGAGACCGGCATCACGGGGACAGCCGGACGCGTCGCCGGGGCCACTCATCCGGCGTCGCATGCGCGGCGGCCGATCAGGCGACGCTCAGGCGCATCCGGCGTCGCCCGGGTACTCTTCCCGTCGCGGAGGCGTCGAGCCTCCTGAACGCCGCCGACCATGGAGACCGAACCCACATGAC
>JBAWVU010000548.1:0-1628 GCA_037147135.1 Chloroflexota bacterium | reverse complement strand
AGCGGCCGGTCCTCGTCGAGGTGCAGCACGTGGCGCCGGATCGCGTCGTGCGCGACCCGGGTCCCGCGGCCCCACGCGAAGTCGCGGAAGTCGAGCGCCTGCGCCGCGGCCATCAGCTCGATGCCCAGGACGCCGTACGCGTTCTGGAGGATCTGTCCGTTCTTGATCGCGGTGTTCATCCCCATCGACACGAAGTCCTCCTGGTCGGCGGCCGCGGGGATCGACTGGATCGAGGCCGGGGCCGAGAGGATCCGCTGCTCGACGATGAGCGTGTCGGCGGTGTACTGGCTGAGCATCATCCCGGAGAACATCCCCGCGCCCTTCGTGAGGAACGCGGGGAGCCCCACCGACAACGCGGGGTTCGTGAGCCGGTTGAGCCGCCGCTCCGACAGGACGCAGACGGTGGTCACCGCGGCCCCGATCATGTCCATCGGGAGCGCGACCGGGGTCCCCTGGAAGTTCGCGCCCGTGAGCGTGAGCCGCTCGTCCGTGAGGAAGATCGGGTTGTCCCCGACGCCGTTGAGCTCCGTCTCGACCTGCGTCCGCGCCCACGCCACGGCATCGTGCGCCGCACCGATCACCTGCGGTGACGACCGCATCGAGTACGCGTCCTGCACCTTCGTGTGGATGCGGCCCGCCTGGAGGTCGCTCCCGTCGACCACCCGCATGATCGCCCGTGCCGCCCGGACCGCTCCCGGGAACCCGCGCAGCTCGTGGAGCCGGACGTCGTACGGCTTGAGGTTGGCGAGGAGCGCTTCGAGCGTCATCGCGCACGCGATCTCGGCCTGGCGGAGGAAGCGGTCGATGTCGTGAAGCTGGATCGCGCTCATCGCGGTGAGCACGTTCGAGCCGTTGATCGTCGCGAGCCCGTCGCGGGCCTCCAGGCCGGGCGGCGTGATGCCCCCGCGTCGCATCGCCTCGGCGCCGGGCAGGCGGTCGCCGTCGAACCACGCCTCGCCTTCTCCCATGAGCAGCAGCGCGATCTGCGACATCGGCGCGAGGTCGCCCGACGCGCCGACGGACCCGCGCTGGCAGACGACCGGCGTCACGCCCCGGTTCAGCATCTCGACGAGGGTGAGCGTGATCTCCGGCCGGCACCCGGAGCTCCCATGAGCGTGGACGTTGATGCGGCCCGCCATCGCTGCCCGCACCGTCTCGATGGGTGCCGGATCGCCGATACCGGCGGCGTGGTTGTACACGAGGTAGCGTTGAAACTGGGCGACCTGCTCGTCGGCGAGGACGACTTCGCTGAACTCGCCGATCCCCGTGTTGATCCCGTACATGATCTCGCGGGCACGGATCTTCTCGTCGAGCATCGCGCGGTTCGCCCGGATCCGGGCGAGGGCGTCGGGATGCAGCTCGACGCGCTCGCCGTCGCGGGCGATCGCGACGAGGCGCTCGAGGGTGAGCGATCCGCCGTCGAGGACGATCGTCATGGGGAGCCTTCCTCCGGGAAGAGGCACATCGACGTCCGTGTCGACGCCGAGCCGGCTCCCATCGTAGCGGGCGGCGCGCCATGTCAGCGTCCCGGCGGCGCTCGCGGCCGGCGACCGCGCGAGGAACACCGATACGATGGCGCTGCCCCGCGGGACCCTGCGTGCCGGGCCCGGACGGGTCGACCACGAGGA
>JBAWVU010000547.1:0-1632 GCA_037147135.1 Chloroflexota bacterium | reverse complement strand
CTAGCTCTTCCGGAAATGGAGGGTCGCGTCGCGGAAGCCGAGGGCCGCTTCCAGCACGGCTTCGGGCAGCGTCGGGTGAGCGTGCGTCGTCCAGGCCAGGTCGTCGGCCGTCGCCCCGAGCCGGACGGCGAGGGCCCCCTCGGCGATCAGGTCGGTCGCGTGCGGTCCCAGGATGTGGACCCCGAGCACCGTGCCGCTCCCTGCCTCGCACACGAGCTTCACCAGTCCGTCCGTCTCGCCCAGGATCCGCGCGCGGGGATTGGCCGAGAACGGGAACTGCGCGACCTTCACGTCGGCTCCCTCGTGGCGGGCCTGCGCCTCGGTCAGGCCGACGCTCGCGACCTCGGGCCGGGTGAAGACGACATTCGGGACCGAGCCGTGGTCCGCGGTGCGACTGCCGCCGCAGGCGTTCTCGGCGGCCACGCGCCCATCGACCATCGCCTTGTGCGCGAGCATCGTGCCCCCCACCGCATCGCCGACGGCCCAGACGTCGGGAACGCTCGTCGCGAGGTGCTCGTCCACGGCGATCGCCCGACCGTTCATCCTCACACCGATGTCGGCCAGGCCGAGGCCGGCGGTGTTGGGCCAGCGTCCCACGGCGGCGAGGACGCGATCACCGTCGACCTGCGCGAGGACGCCCTTCCCGTCGCGGTAGGTCACCTCGAGGCCTCTCGCCGAGGACGCGATCGCTTCTACCCGCGCGCCGGTGATGACGGTCATGCCCCTGCGCCGGAGCAGGAGCGCCAGGCGTTGCGCGAGCGCCTCATCGGTCGCCCCCGGCAGCAGGGTCGGCATCATCTCGAGGATCGTCACCCGGCTGTCCAGAGCCTCGTAGATGCACGCGAACTCGAGGCCGATGACGCCTCCGCCGACGACGACCAGGTGGGCGGGCACGTCCGGGATGTCGAGAGCCCCGGTGCTGGTCATCACGCCGGGCAGGTCGAGGCCGGGGATCGGTGGCCGGGCGGTGATGGACCCGGGAGCCAGGATCACCCGACGCGCCGAGACGCTGACCGCACCGCCCGTATCGGCCTGCACCGAGATGGTGGTCGGCCCAGTCAGGCGACCGGTACCGCGCAACAGGGCGACACCCGCCTTCCTCAGGAGGTGCTCGACCCCACCGACAAGAGCATCGACGGTGCGCTGCTTGTACTCCATAAGAGCAGGCAGGTCCGGTGCGGCCGTCGGGATGACGACGCCGAACTCATGCGCCCGCCGCGCCTGCCGCAGCAGCTCCGTCGAGGTGGTCAGGGCCTTGGTGGGGATGCAGCCGATGTTCAGGCACGTGCCCCCCACCCGCTCCTTCTCGATCACCACCGCGCGCGCGCCGAGCTGCGCGGCCCGAAGCGCCGCCACGTAGCCGGCCGGACCACCACCGAGCACGGCCAGGTCGAACTGCTCAGTCATCACATCCTGTAGTGTCACATTGTGACGAAGGAGGACGCAGGGCCGTTAGTCACGAAACGCGGGCTGCGTGACCACGGTCTGCCATCGGGCACGACAGACCTGCCCGGTCGTGCCCGGCGAGCGCGGTCGCGTACCGGTCGATGTCCGCGAGCGGACACCGATGCTTGCCAGTCGGCCGCACGCAGGCGATGAGCGCGCGGAGGCCCGCATCGCGGGCCCGGGCCC
>JBAWVU010000546.1:0-1644 GCA_037147135.1 Chloroflexota bacterium | reverse complement strand
CTAGCTCTTCCGGAAATGGAGGGTCGCGTCGCGGAAGCCGAGGGCCGCTTCCAGCCGGCACCGTCCATGTGCGGACGATACCTCTGCATGCGCTGAGTATCTCACCGGACGGTGTGATGTCGGACGGGCCGAGAGTCACACTCCCACGGGCGGTCTGGCGCGGCGGGTCGACCGGACCAGCCGCCCCTGTGCCCCCGAAGTGCCGCTCAGGTGAGCGGTACGACCCCCTGCCCGAGCCGCAGTGCGTAGGCGGCCTGGACTGGTACTCGTTCCGGGAGGGTGATCTCCACCGTGCCGCCGCTGGCGGTCACGGGCAGGCGCTCGTCGAGGCCGAGGAGCACGATCTCGTCGACGGACGACAGGTCGACGCCGCGAAGGCTGAACGTCCGCCGGCCCGGCAGGTCGAGCAGGATCGCGTAGACCACGCCGGCCTTCTGCGTGAACCGGACCTGCGTGCCTTCGGATGTCTCGGTCGACGGGATGTCCCAGGGCCGGGTCCCGCGGATCGCCTCTCCGTTGTCCGCCAGCCAGACCCCGAGCCCGCGGAGCGGCCGCGCCTGCTCCTCGGGGATGGCGCCCAGGTCGTCCGGGCCGATGCCGATGAGCAGGTTGCCGTTCTTCGACACGATGTCGCAGAAGGAGCGGACCAGGTCGGTGGCCGTGACGATGTCCTCGGGTCGCTCGTTGCGGTTCGCCCCAAAGGAGTGCCCGACGCCGCGCGTCGCCTCCCATTTCCCCGGCTGGATGGTGTCGAACGACGCGTACTCCGGGGTCCGGAAGTCGAAGTGCTCGGCGGCCGGGAACGACAGCCCCCGCTTCTCCTCGGGGATGTGCTGCCACAGTCGCTGCACGAGCCCGCCGACTCCGTGCGTCAGGGCGTCCTCGATCTGTCCGCGCTTCGCCGTCGACTGGCTCCAGCGGTCGTTGATGACCCCATCGGGGACGGTGTCGTAGTAGAACGCGAAGAGCTCGGCGAGGTTCCCGCCGGGGGGCCAGCAGATGTCGTTCCACAGCACGGCCGGCTCGTACCGCTCGATGATCTCGCGAACGTGCGCGGTCGCGTACCGCTCGTAGTCCGGCGTGGCCGGGACGGCGAGCATCGAGTCGGTGGCGTCGCGCATGACGGCGTCGTTGTACGGCCAGTCGTAGCCGCCCGAGTAGTAGAGGCCCATGCGCATCCCGCCTGATCGCACCGCCGTGGTCAGGTCGCCGACGATGTCGCGCTTCGCGTGGTAGCTGCCCTTCCGGGGATGCGGCAGCGAGGCGGGCCACAGCGTGAAGCCCTCATGGTGCTTCGTCGTGAGCACGACGTACCCGGCTCCTGCCGACCGGCAGACGTCGGCGATGGCGTCCATGTCGCATGTCGCCGTCCCCGTGTCGAACCGCTCGATGAAGCCGTCGTACGGCAGTTCCGGGCCTTCGGTCCAGGCAAGGCCGTCGGGGCTCGTGGCCGTGCGAATCGTCCAGAACTTGCGGTCCTTCGGCCAGTCATTGTAGACCATCTTGTAGCGGCGTGCCGGGTTCGGGTCGCGGTCGTCCTTGAGCACGTGCACGCCCTCGTTCCAGAGGGTGCTGAGTCGAATGATGTTGTACGCCCGGTTGCCGCGCCACTCGACCTGGCCGAGGTGCGGCTTCACCCAGTGC
>JBAWVU010000545.1:0-1647 GCA_037147135.1 Chloroflexota bacterium | reverse complement strand
GACGACGGCGCCGACGACGGCGGCCTTCGCGACCGGGGACGGGCCGGGGCTGACGGCGGCGGCCACGACCGCGGTCTTCGCGACCGGGCCGCCGATGACGCCGACGGCCGCCATGCGGGCGGGATGGAGCGGCATGTCAGGCTCCTTCTGCTTCGAGCGCTGCGTCGGCCTCGACGGCGGCGATGATCGCCTGGATGGGGATGCGGCCATTGGCGATGAGCTGGCCACCCGCACGGCGCATGGCCGAGCCGAACGGCGCGGCCCACAGGTTCTCGTAGACGAGGACCCCGGCGACGCTCCCGGGATCCATCGCAGCGGCGAGGTGGGCGACGTCTTCCTCGGCGAGCGTCTGCACGAGCTGGGTCTCGAGTCGGGCCAGCTCCCCGAGCTCGGCGAGATCCCCCAGCTCCTGGGCCATCACGGTGCCGTCCTCGGCCTTTTGGAGGATGAGCACGTCCATAAGCCTGATGATCCCGGCATCGTGGAGCCGGACGAGCTCGTCGGCGCCCTCGCCGGTGAAGTTCTGGTGCCCTGCCGGGAACTCGACGACCAGGTAGTCGACGGGTCCCAGCTCGTCGATCGATCTCTCCGTCATGCCATCTCCCTTGGTCTGGCTCGATTCGAGCCGCTCTCTGGCGGTGGCCGTGGAGGTGGCCGCGTCAGCCCCTCCTGGCCTTTCCTTTGGCGTTCTTCGCCTTCGCGGGCCCGGCGCCGGAACTCCGGCGTCAGAAGGGCGTCGGGATGTACTTCAGCGGAAGGGCCGGCTCGACGTACGTGTCGTCCACCTTGCGCTTCGGCAGTTTGATGGCGCGGGGCTCGAGCGGCGCGTATGGGACCTGGCTCAGGAGATGGCTGATGATGTTGAGCCGACCCCGCATCTTGTCGTCCGTCCGGGCGACATGCCAGGACGCCCACAGCGTGTCAGTCGCCGCGAACATCGCGTCACGGGCCCGCGAGTAATCGTACCAGCGGCCGTACGACTCCAGGTCCATGTCGGTCAGCTTCCAGAGCTTCCGCGGGTCGTGGATGCGACCCTCCAGGCGGCGGGTCTGCTCGTCCGGGCTGACTTCCAGCCAGTACTTGAGCAGGATGATACCGGAGTCGACCATGGCCTTCTCGACTGCCGGGACCTGCTGGAGGAACCTCTCCGACACTGCGGGCGTGCAGAAGCCCATCACGGGTTCGACACCGGCGCGGTTGTACCAGCTGCGGTCAAAGATCACGACCTCACCCGCAGCAGGGAAGTGCGACAGGTACCGCTGGATGTACATCTGCGACCTCTCGCGCTCCGTCGGCGCGGAGAGGGCGACGAGCTTGAAGACTCGCGGGCTCACCCGCTCGGTGATCCGCTTGATCACGCCTCCCTTGCCGGCGGTGTCCCGACCCTCGAACACGACGCAGATCTTGGCGCCGGTCGCCTTCACCGTGTGGAAAGATTTTCTCCGCTACGACCCGACCGATCCGCTGTGGCCCAACCGCGATCGCTTTGTGCTCTCCTGCGGCCATGCCTCGATGCTGCTCTATTCGCTGATTCATCTGGCTGGCATCCGCCGGCCGGCCTCGGCCGGTGGCACGGCGGCTGTGTCGCTGGAAGATATCAAGAAGTTTCGCCAGCTCGATAGCGTGTGCGCCGGCCATCCGGAGCAC
>JBAWVU010000544.1:0-1653 GCA_037147135.1 Chloroflexota bacterium | reverse complement strand
CCCTCTCCTGACCGGCCGTGGTCACTGTCCCTGCGCCATCGTGAAGCCCGGCTCGCCGTCGAAGACGTGGAGCTTCTCCGCGTGCGTCCAGCCCGGGTGGCGCTCCGCGACGCGGGCGATGAGGTCGACCACGGCGCGATCGATCACGGCGCCGCCGTCGTCGGGGGCGACGAAGCGGGCACGGTACAGGCGGACGTCTTCCGACGCGAGTCCGGTCGGCGGGTAGACCCTGGTCCCGCGACTCGAGATCATCTGGAGGACGAGCTCCGGGCCGTCGAGCCCGCCGAGGTCGTCGCCGAGCGCATCGGACCCGAGATCGCTCTCGATGAAGACGTCGACGCCGACGAGCCGACGGTCGATCGCCGCGTAGACCGCCGGGTCGTATGACCAGCGGCCCCGCGGGATCGCCTCGCCGGACGGCCGCTCCGTGCCGTGGCGCGGCGGGACGGTCCGCGGGCTCTTCCCGAGGTTCGCGATGACCGCGTCGGTGAATCCCGTCGTCGACGCCGCCTGGGCGACGTCGCCGCCGGTCTGCCGGACGAGGTCCTGGGTCGCCGCGCGGCCGCTCTCCAGCGTGGCGAGGACCGCGTCCTCCACCCGGTCGGCGGCGTCCGTCTCGTCGATGTGGCGGAGCATCATGATCGCGCTGAGGATGAGCGCCGTCGGGTTGATGACGTCCTTGCCGGCGTGCTTGGGCGCGGACCCGTGGACTGCCTCGAAGATCGCGACCGAGTCGCCGTAGTTGCCGGACGGGGCGAACCCGAGCCCCCCGACGAGCCCCGAGGCGAGGTCGCTGATGATGTCCCCGTTGAGGTTCGTCGTGACGATGATGTCGAACTGCGCCGGGTTCTTCGCGAGCTGGTGCGCGACGTTGTCGATGATGAGGTGGTCCGCCTCGATCTCCGGATACTCGACCGCGAGCTCCTCGAACACGCGCTTGAAGAGGCCCTCGGTGAGCTTCATGATGTTCGCCTTGGTCGCGCACGTGACCTTGCGGCGACCTTCGCGGCGGGCGAGCTCGAACGCGTACCGGATGATCTTCTCGGAGCCCTTCCGGCTGATGATCTTCAGGCACTGCGCGACGTCCGGCGTCTGCATGTGCTCGATGCCGGCGTAGAGGTCCTCGATGTTCTCGCGGACGATGATGAGATCGATCCCCTCGCCCGCGTAGCGGGTCGGGACGCCGGGCAGCTCGCGCGCCGGCCGAACGTTCGCGTACGTCTCGAAGAGCTTGCGCAGGGTGACGTTCGCGCTCTTCTCCCCGAAGCCGACCGGGGTCTCCAGCGGTCCCTTGAGGACGACCCGCGTCCGCTCGATCGAGTCGCGGGTCTCGCGCGGGACGCCGGAGGTGTCGCCGCGCCTGAAGACCTCGGCGCCGGCGTCGGCCCACTCCCAGTCCACGCGCACGCCGGCGGCCTCGATGATCCGGACGGCCGATCTGACGACCTCGGGCCCCACCCCGTCCCCGGGGATGACGGTGATCCGATGGGGCTGGGCTGGCATCGCGGCGTTCTCCTCAGCGGTGGACGGGGGCGCAGACAGGTAGGGGCGTTCCGGCGATTCTGCCCCATCCGGGCCGGGGACCGCGCGGTGGGGGCGAGTGGCACGCAGCGGCCCGGGGACCGCGCGGCAGGGCGGGAGGCTCAGTAGGGG
>JBAWVU010000543.1:0-1658 GCA_037147135.1 Chloroflexota bacterium | reverse complement strand
CGTCTTCGGGGGTGGCCTGCTCGACGAGGGCACCCCGTTCCTCCGGAAGCCGTTCGCTCGCGAGGACCTCGCATCACGCGTGCAGGCGGCGCTCGACCGGCGAGCGGCGAGCGGCGGATAGCCGGATCCCTGCTCGCCGCAGCACGCGGCCGACGGGGTTCGGCGCCGGCAAGGGGCGGTCGTCCGGTCAGTACGCGCCGGGCACGCCCCATCCCGCGCGCGGCTCGCCGGCCCGGTTGCGGGGGACATGGTTGTCCGTGGCGCCGGCCGGTACGGCGGGAGTCGCCGGCACATCGCTCCAGGAGAAGCTCGGGATCGGCGCTCCGGGCCGCGTCGCCACCGTCCCGCCGAGAACCGGGCGGAAGTCCCCGTGCGCCGGGTCCTGCAGCTCAGGTTCCACGGTGTTGATGGCGTTGTCCGCCCGCAGCTGCGCGGCGTTGCACGTGGGGTTCGTGTCGGCGCATCCGGCGTCGCCGCCGACGCCGAGGTCCATCGACGCGTCGCCGTTCCAGATGATGTTCCCCACGATCCGCAGGTCGGCATCCGCCTGTGACGGGCCTGCGACGCCGCTGTCGGCGGGAGGCGTGACACTTCCTGCCACCGCGAAGTGCGACCACGCGGTGCGGGATCCCGCCGGGTTGTAGATGACGTTGTCGTAGAAGTAGACGTGCCTGTCGGGGATGTACTGCGCCCCGCCGGCGGTCGTCCCCCACCCTCCCGCTGCGCGGCGTTGCGCGCAGGCGGCCGTGGCGCCGTCGCAGCTGCGCGCCCCGTGGACGAACTCCACGGCGTGGCTGCGCGAGCCGACGCGATAGAGCGTGTTGTAGGCAAGGAGGATGTCATAGCCGCCGTTGACGCCGAGTCCCGCTCCCTCGGTGTCGTGGATCACGTTGTTCGTGATCGAGATGCCGTAGGCCTCGTAGTGGAGCCACGGGCTCGTCATGAACTCGAAGCCCGTCCCCTGGCCGGCGGTGAAGCCCCCGGTCCCGCAGTCGTAGATCTCGTTCTCCGACACGATCAGGTACGCCGAGCCACCCTTCACGTAGGCGCACCAGTCCTCCGCGGCATGGATGCGGTTCCCGCGGATGTGGCCGTACTGGACCGCCACGAAGTCGATGGCGTTCTCGTACGCGCCGGCGATGTCCGAGTCCTCGATGTAGAGGTGATCGGACTGGTTGACCTTGATCGTCTCCTGGGCGGCACCCGCTCCCGACAGTGCCATGAAGCGGAGCAGCACGTAGCTGCAGCGCTCGCAATGGAAGGCGTCGCCGCCGGGCGCGATGTCCACGCCGATGACGTAGAGGTACCGCGCGTCGAAGACGTTCATATCGCCCCGCAAGGTCGCGGTGTGCGGCCCGTCCACGGCGTTGAGGATGACCGGGTTCTGGCGCGTGCCCCAGCGATGCTCCCAGTACGAGGGGAGATCCGCGGCGGGGTAGGCGCCGGCCACCAGCTGGAGCCGGAAGCCCTTGCCGAGGGTCGTCGACGCCGGGATCCGTCCCCAGGCCGTGGCCACGGTCCGCAGCGCCTGGCTCCGGCTCGCGCCGGAGTTCGCATCGGAGCCGTGCACGGGATCCACCCAGATGTCCGTGACGTTGACCGTGCCGATGACGTAGCGGTCCGGCCCGGTCGGCGGCGACGTGGGCATCGGCGTGGGC
>JBAWVU010000542.1:0-1663 GCA_037147135.1 Chloroflexota bacterium | reverse complement strand
CAAGGCGATTCTGGAGGACCTGGCAGTCCTGACCGGCGCGCAGGTCGTCGCGCCGGTGGGCTGGTCGGAGGAGGACGAGCTCGCCGCCGGGGCCGCCGCCGCGGAGCGGGCGGAGCGCGACGTCGAACGGGCGTCGGAGGCGGTCGACCGAGTCGTTCTGGGCGAGACGATCCTTGCGCGTCTCAACCCGGAGCAGGGGCGCGCGGTCTCCACCACCGAGGGGCCCGTCCTCATCCTCGCGGGCGCCGGGAGCGGCAAGACCCGCGTCCTCGCGCACCGCGTCGCATACCTCATCGGCGTGAAGGACGTCGCTCCGTGGCGGATCCTCGCGGTCACGTTCACGAACAAGGCCGCCGCCGAGATGCGCGAGCGCATCGTCGGGCTGGTCGGGCCCGAGAAGGGTCGCGACGTCGCGATGGGGACGTTCCACGCACTCTGTGCGCGTCTCCTGCGCCGCGACGGCGAGGCGATCGGGATCCCGTCGCGCTTCGTCATCTACGACACGGACGATCAGCAGGCCCTCATGAAGCAGATCCTCAAGGACGCGGACCTTCCGACGACCGGGGAGTACCGTCCCGCGGCGATCCTCGGGGCGATCAGCCGGGCGAAGAACGAGATGCTCGACGCGGCCTACCTCGACGAGAACGCCGCGACCCACCGCGACCGGGAGATCGCGGGGCTCGCCCGCCGGTACGAGGAGCGCCTCCGGACCGCCGGTGCCCTCGACTTCGACGATCTCCTCCTCGCCGCCGTCCGCCTCTTCGACGAGGCGCCCGACGTCCTCCGACACTACCAGGACCGCTGGCACTACCTCCACGTGGACGAGTACCAGGACACGAACCGCCCGCAGTACCTCTGGGTGAAGGCCCTCGCCGCGGCCAGGGGCAACCTCTGCGTCGTCGGCGACGACGACCAGTCGATCTACTCGTGGCGTGGGGCGGACATCCGCAACATCCTCGAGTTCGAGCGCGACTGGCCACAGTCAACGGTCGTGAAGCTCGAGCGCAACTACCGCAGCACGCAGCTCATCCTCGACGCGGCCCACGCGGTCGTGAGCCGGAACCCGACGCGGACGGACAAGAGGCTCTGGACCGAGCGCGCGGGAGGGTCGCCGATCGTCCTGTTCGAGGCCTACGACGCGGACGAGGAGGCCGAGTGGATCGGCCGGCGGGTGGAGGAGCTCACCGGGACCGGCTCGGGGGTGCTCTCGCGACGGGCGGACGCCGACCCGACTCGCCGGCTCGACGTCGCCGTCCTCTACCGGACGAACGCCCAGAGCCGGGCGATCGAGGAGGCGATGCTCCGCCACGGTATCGCGTACCAGATCATCGGTGGGACGCGGTTCTACCAGCGGCGCGAAGTGAAGGACGCGCTCGCGTACCTCCGGACCCTCCGGAGCGACGCCGACGTCGTGAGCTTCGAGCGGATCCTCAACGTCCCCGCCCGCCAGATCGGAGCGAAGAGCCTCGAGCTCGTGCGCGGCCTCGAGGCACGGACCGGGGTCTCGCCCTGGGATGCGCTCCGGGCCGCCGCCGCGGGCTCGATCGACGGACTCGCCCCGACGGCGCGCAACGCGATCGCCGGCTTCGTCACGCTCATCGAGCGCCTGCGGGCCCGCGTCGGGATCCTCCCGCTCCCGGAGCTGCTCGACGCGGTCCTCGAG
>JBAWVU010000541.1:0-1669 GCA_037147135.1 Chloroflexota bacterium | reverse complement strand
GGCCAGCATGGCCCTCGTCGGGATCGGCAGCGTCGACGACGGCTGCACGATGGTCCGCAGCGGCTGTCTCTCCCTCGAGGAGATCGCCTGGCTTCGCGATCAGGGCGCCGTCGGCGACATCCTCGGCAGCTACGTCGACGCCCGCGGCCGGCTGATCGCGTCTCCGCATCGCGACCGCCTGATCGCGCTCTCTATCGACGACCTGCGCCGCGTGGAGACGGTCGTGGCCGTGGTCAGCGAGGCCGAGAAGCCGCTCGCCGTCCTCGGCGTGCTCCGCGCCGGCGTCGTCGCCGTGCTCGTCATCGACGAGGACAATGCACATGCAGTCCTGGACCTCGCCGGACCAGGGCGGCCGAACGAGACCGAGCCCGCTCGAGGACCGGTCCACCGACAGGAGGAGGTGGTCGGCCGGACGGTCTCCCCAGCCTGAGCAGCTCACCGAGGAGCATTCCGGCAAGCTCGCGTCCCATGTGATAGGGGTGTTCTCGTGCCCATCGTTCCGACCCGCGAGATTCTCGCCCGCGCCTTCGCCGAGCGGTACGGCGTCGCCGCGATCAACATCATCAACGACCTCACGATGGACGCGGTGATCGCCGCGGCCGAGGAGCTCAGGGCCCCGATCCTCGTCCAGACGTCGCCCAAGACCGTGAAGCAGACCGGCCTGGACGTGCTCTACGCCATGTGGGTGGAGATGGCCCGGCGCACCACCGTGCCGGTCGCCCTCCACCTGGACCACTGCCCCGACCGCGACGTCATCTCCGACTGCCTCGCGAAGGGCTGGAGCTCGGTGCTCTTCGACGCGTCGAAGCTGACCGTCGAGGAGAACAAGCGCCAGTGCATCGAGGTCGTGGCGGAGGCGCGCCGCTACGGCGCCGACGTCGAGGGCGAGATCGAGGGGTTCAAGCGGACCGAGGACATGACCGGGGACGAGGCGCAGCACGTCCAGTCGCTCGACGTCGTCGTGGACTTCGTCCGCGAGACCGGGGTCGACATCTTCGCCCCGGCCATCGGCAACGCCCACGGCACGTACAAGGCCGCCCCGACGCTCGACTCCCAGCGCGTCACGGACATCGTCGAGGCGACCGGGAAGCCCGTCGCCCTCCACGGCGGGACCGGGATGGCGCCGGAGCAGTTCAGCGACCTCATCGCGCGCGGCTGCGCGAAGGTGAACATCAGCACCGCCCTCAAGATCGCGTACATGCAGTCGGGCTACGACTTCATGACGGAGCACCCCGGCGATTTCGACCCGCCGAAGATGTTCACCGCCCAGTACACGGCCGTGAAGGAGATGGCGAAGTACCACATCCGGCTCTTCGGGAGCGAAGGCAAGGCCTAGTGAGCACGCTCATCTTCGACTGCGACGGGGTCCTCGCGGACACCGAGCGCTACGGCCACCTGCCCGCATTCAACCAGACCTTCCGCGAGTTCGGCCTGCCCGTCCAGTGGTCCGAGGAGGAGTACGGCCGGCTCCTGAAGATCGGCGGCGGCAAGGAGCGGAT
This sequence comes from Chloroflexota bacterium, assembly GCA_037147135.1. Taxonomy (GTDB): domain Bacteria; phylum Chloroflexota; class Limnocylindria; order Limnocylindrales; family CSP1-4; genus CAIYQJ01. The sequence continues at coordinate 170 of JBAWVU010000541.1, read as the reverse complement.
CGCAAGCATCATCACCCCCGAGCTCGTCGCGGCTGCCGGCCTGCCGACGGACCCCGACGAGCAGGCCGCCGAGATCGCGAAGTGGCACAAGCGCAAGACGGCGATCTTCACCGAGATGGTCACCGACGGGGAGCTCCCGCCGCGCCCCGGGATCCGGCGCATCATCACCG
>JBAWVU010000540.1:0-1671 GCA_037147135.1 Chloroflexota bacterium | reverse complement strand
GAGAGCGTGGCACCCGTCGATCTCCGCATACCCCCCTGGGGTATTGACAAACCCCTTGACAAACGCGGCCGACGGGCGTATGAATCGGTCCTCGACGGCGTGTCAAGACTTGACACGTCTCGTGTCACGTCCGGGACCAGCCCGCGGCACTCGATTGGGGTCTCGGACGTCTGAGCACCAGGCCCGACCGACTGCAGGCCGCAGCCGCCGGGGAGATCGGGAGAACGGTTGGCCGTCGGCATCGCCGCTGAAGTGAAGAGCAAGCTGAGCGTCGTCGACGTCGTCGGCGAGTCGGTGCAGCTGCGCAAGGCGGGCACCACCCTCAAGGGTCTCTGCCCGTTCCACGGCGAGAAGACCGCGAGCTTCATCGTCACGCCGGCCCGCGAGACGTGGCACTGCTTCGGGTGCGGCGAGGGCGGGGATGTCTTCAGCTTCGTCATGAAGCGCGACTCGGTCACGTTCCCGGAGGCCCTGCGGGTCCTCGCCGCGAAGGCGGGGGTGGAGCTCGACGATCGGAGCCGCCGCGACGACGCCCGCAAGGCCCGCCTCCGCGACGTGCTCGAGACCTCGATCGCGTTCTACCACACGGTCCTCGCGCACCGGACCGGACAGGCGGCGCTCGACTACCTTCGCGGGCGGGGCTTCACGGACGGGACGATCGAGCGCTTCCAGCTCGGCTACGCCCCCGGCGGCTGGGACACGATGAGCCGGACGCTCCAGGCACGCAGGCAGATCGCGCCCGCGGAGCTCGCCGAGGTCGGCCTCACGACGGCGCGCTCGTCGGGGCGAGGTGCCTACGACCGGTTCCGCGAACGGATCATCTTCCCGATCCGCGATGCATCGGGTGGGGCGATCGGGCTCGGCGGCCGGATCCTGCCTGTCGTCGCGGCGGCCACCAGCGGCCCGGGCCCCGCCGCCGACGAGGACCGCGGCCCCAAGTACCTCAACTCGCCGGCCACGCCGCTCTTCGACAAGAGCCGGACGCTCTACCTGGTCGACCGGGCGAAGACGTCGATGCGCAAGAGCGGCCAGGCGGTCATCGTCGAGGGCTACACGGACGCGCTCATGGCGCACCAGGCGGGCTTCACGGACGTGGTCGCGAGCCTCGGGACGGCGCTCACGCCGGGGCAGGTCGCGCTCGTCACGCGCTACGCCGACAAGGTCGCGCTCGCGTACGACGTCGACCCGGCCGGCCAGAAGGCCGGGACGTTCGGGATCACGGAGCTCTCCAACCTCATCGGCGAGCTCGCCCAGGGCGCTGCGGGCTCGGCGTCGGGGGTGGACGGCCGCGGGCTCCGCCTCACGGAGGTCGGTGTCGTACGGCTCCCGGCCGGCAAGGACCCCGACGAGGTCATCCGCGAGACGCCCGACCTCTGGCGCGAGGCGGTGCGCACGCCCCAGCCGATCCTCGCGTACCTCATCGACACGCAGGCGGAACGGTTCGATGCGCGGACGCCGGAGGGGAAGAAGCGCCTCGTCGACGCCGTCATGCCCACGCTTCGCCGCGTGTCGGACCCGATCCTCCGCGACAGCTACCTCCAGGTCCTCGCTCGCCGGAGCGGGGTGGAGGAGCGGATCCTCCTCGAGGCGCTCCACGCGGGAGGACGGCCCGCGCGCGTCGCGGGTGGGGGCACGCGCCCGGGCCGTCCTCCCGCGTGGAGCGCCTCGAGG
>JBAWVU010000539.1:0-1673 GCA_037147135.1 Chloroflexota bacterium | reverse complement strand
CAAGCCGCGGGTCGAGCGAACCGTGCCCTATGTCCGGGAATCGTTCTTCCGGGGCGAGGCGTTCGCCGGCCTCGCGGACGCCCGGGTGGACGCAATCCGCTGGTGCACGACGACTGCCGGCCTGCGGATCCACGGCACGACGTGCCGTCGCCCGGCCGAGGTGTTCGCGGCCGAGGAGGCGCCCTGTCTGCTCCCGGCTCCCGAGGCGCCGTACGCCGTCCCCACGTACGGGACGGCCAAGGTCCATCGCGACCACCACATCGCCTTCGGCCGGGCGCTCTACTCGGTTCCGGGCGACCTCGTCGGCCAGGAGGTGACGGTCCGGGCCGAGGCAGGGCTCGTCAAGGTCTTCTGGCGGGGCGCCCTCGTCAAGGTCCACCCCCGGCAGCGGGCAGGCGAGCGGGCGACCGATCCCGACGACCTGCCGCCCGAGCGGACCGCGTACGCCATGCGCGACCTCGACCGGCTCGTGACCCTCGCCCGGACCCACGGCCCGTCGGTGGGGCTGTATGCCGAGCGCCTGCTCGCGGGGCCGCTGCCCTGGACCCGGATGCGCCAGGTGTACCGGCTGCTCGGATACGCGCGGCGGTACGGCGCCGAGCGGGTCGACGCCGCCTGCGCCCGGGCGCTCGAGCCCGACGTGATCGACGTCGGCCTGATCGGGCGGATGCTCGAGCGGGCGACCGAGGCCGCGCCGTCGGAGCGACGCCCGGTGGCGCTCGTGCTGCCCCTGCGCTTCGCCCGCCCCGGGACCGCCTTCGCCCCACGCAGGAAGGAGACGCCCCGATGACCGTCACTCCCGTCCCGCCCGAGCTGCGCGGCCTCCTGCGCCGGCTCAAGCTCGGGCCGGTCCTCGACACCCTGCCCGAGCGCCTCGTCCTCGCCCGGGGCCGGAGCATGCCCCACGCCGAGTTCCTCGAGCTCGTCCTCGCCGACGAGGTGGCGCGGCGCGACCGGACGTCGGCAGCCCGCCGGGCGGCCGCCGCCGGGCTCGATCCGACGATGACGCTCGAGCGCTGGGACGAGAGCGCCGCCGTCAGCTTCGACCGGGCCCTGTGGGCCGAGCTCACGAGCCTGCGCTTCTGTGACGAGGCGGCCGACGTCATCGTCATGGGCCCGGTCGGGGTCGGCAAGACGCACCTCGCCTCGGCCCTCGGGCACATCGCCTGCCGGCGCCGGCGGAGCGTCCTCGTCGGGCGCACCGACCGGCTCCTCAAGCGCCTCCGGGCAGCCCGCCTCGACGCCTCCTATGACGCCGAGCTGCGCCGCCTGCTGCGGGTCGACCTGCTCATCCTCGACGACTTCGCTCTCACCGCGCTCGACGCGACCGAGACGGCGGACATCTACGAACTCGTGGTCGAGCGCCACCGGCGGGCCTCGACGATCGTGACGAGCAACCGCGATCCGTCCGAGTGGCTCGCCGCCATGGCAGACCCGCTGCTCGCCCAGAGCGCGATCGACCGGCTCGCGTCGGGCGCCCATGCGCTCGTCGTCGAGGGCGAGTCCTACCGTCGTCGAATGCGGCCCGGCCGCACCCAGCTCAGCGAGCCGGCACCTGCCGGTTGACCGATCCAGCGGAGGTCGTGATGATCCAGTCCGTCCCGGTCAGCGGACCGCCGAGGTGGTCCCATGCTCGTGGCAAGAGGCTGGTCCCTTCACGCTGGCAAGCGACA
>JBAWVU010000538.1:0-1679 GCA_037147135.1 Chloroflexota bacterium | reverse complement strand
GCTCGAGGAACGGAACCGCGACCTGCTCGAGTTCGCGTCCGTCGTCTCGCACGACATCCGGGCTCCCCTCCGTCGGATCCAGCTCTTCGCGGAGCGGCTCATCGGGATCGAGGGCGACGAGCCGACGGAGGACGAGGCGCACGACTACGCGACGCGCATCCGCGACGGCGCGGCCCGGCTCGACCTGCTCGTGACCGACCTGGTGACGTACGCCCGGCTCGGCGAGTCGAACGAGCCGCGTGTGCGGGTGGACCTCGGGCCGCTCGTCGAGGACGTGGTGGCGGACCTGGCCCTGGAGATCCGCGAATCCGGCGGCAGAGTCTCCACGCACGACCTGCCGGCCGTCCACGGCGACCCGACGATGCTCCGGCTCCTGTTGGCCAACCTCGTCGCCAACGGCCTCAAGTTCCACCGGGACGGGATCCCGCCTGCCGTCGATGTCGCGGGCTCCACGGAGGTGGACGGATCGGGCAGGACGTGGGCGACGATCGTCGTGCGCGACGAAGGCGTCGGGTTCGACGATCGTTTCGCGGCGAAGATCTTCGAGATCTTCGAGCGCCTGGACGCGGGGAACGTGTACCCGGGCACGGGCGTCGGACTGTCCATCTGTCGCAAGGTCGCGGATCGGCACGGCGGCACGATCGAGGCGCACGGGCATCCCGGCAAGGGAGCGACGTTCACGGTCAGGTTGCCCACCGCGCCACAGGAGGCGACAGCACATGACGATTGACGCCACCGGCAGGGTCATCCTCGTCGCCGACGACGATCCCGACGACCGCATGTTCGCGCGCGAGGCCCTGACCGCCGTCGCCTCCGGCCTCGACATCCGCGAGGTCGCGGATGGTATCGCTCTTCTCGAGTACCTGCGAGATCCGGGCCCGGAGCGACCCTTCCCGGACCTCGTGCTGCTCGACCTGAAGATGCCCCGGATGAACGGGTTCGAGGCGCTCGCGGAGGTCCGGGCGGATCCGACGCTGCGTCACCTTGCCGTCGTGGCCGTGTACACGACGGCGACCGACCCCGAGTTCGTGCGTCGCACGTATGCCCTCGGCGCGAACGCGTTCCTCGGCAAGCCCACGACGCACGAGGGCATGGTGACCGCGATGCGCGTCGTCGTGGAGCACTGGTTCACCGTCGCATCGCTGCCACCCCGCGGGCTCGGGCCGGAGGGGCCGTAGGCGCCTCGGGTGCAGGTCCGGCCCTCGCACGGGGGTCCGACCGGCACTTCCGGGCCACGCCGGCGCGGGGATACCGTCGCCGTGTCATGGACCGCGGCGTCGACGAGCGCTACCTCCGCGAGGCGATCCTCCTCGCCCGCGACCGCATGCGCGAGAACGCCGGCGGGCCGTTCGGGGCGATCGTCGCCCGCGACGACGGGCTCGTCGCGCGCGGCTGGAACATGGTGACCAGCGCGCACGACCCCACGGCCCACGCGGAGGTCGTGGCGATCCGGCGTGCGTGCACGGTGCTGGGAACGTTCCGCCTCGCCGGCTGCACGCTCTACTCGAGCTGCGAGCCGTGCCCCATGTGCCTCGCGGCCGCGTACTGGGCCCGGGTCGACCGGCTCGTCTTCGCCGCCGGTCGTGCCGACGCCGCCGCGGCCGGGTTCGATGACTCGCTCATCTACGATGAGATCGGCCTTCCGTACGAAACGCGGTCGCTCCGCACGACCCAGCTCC
>JBAWVU010000537.1:0-1681 GCA_037147135.1 Chloroflexota bacterium | reverse complement strand
GACAAGTTCGACGCGCTCGCGAAGGTCGCGCTCAAGCGCCAGATCGGCTTCGAGGAGCAGGCCAGGACCCTCCAGACCCAGGTCGACTCGCAGACAGAGCTCGTGGACAAGCTCAAGACGGGCCTCAACGCGATGCGGGCCAAGCGCGAGGAGCTCGTGCAGAAGCGCGACGAGCTCGTCGCGCGCGCCAAGCTCGCGCAGGCACAGACGCAGGTCCAGGAGGCCGTGAAGAGCGTCTCGATCACCGATCCGACGAGCGAGGTCTCCCGGTTCGAGGAGAAGATCCGCCGGCAGGAGGCCCAGGCCCGCGGCATGGAGGAGGTCGCCTCCTCCTCGCTCGACGCGCAGTTCGACAGCCTCGACGACGGCATGGACGACGTCGAGGTCGAGGCGCGGCTCGCCGCGCTCAAGGGAGGGACCCCGGCCGGCTGAACCGGGTCAGCCCGCGCGCAGCTCCGCGGCGAGCCTTCGCACCGTCCGGGCATCGGGTGCCTGCAGGGCTGCTTCGGCGAGCGCCCGCAGGTCGGGCATCCGCACCGACGCGAGGGTCGAGCGGATCCCCGGGATCGAGGCCGGGTCGGCGGAGAGCTCGTCCACGCCCAGCCCGACGAGCACGAGCACGCCGTCGGGATCGCCCGCGAGCTCACCGCAGACCGCCACGGGGATGCCGGCCGCCGAGGCACCCTCGATCGTGGCCCGCACGAGGCGGAGCACCGCCGGGTGGAGCGCGTCCTGCAGGTCCGCGAGCGCGGCGTTGCCTCGGTCTGCGGCAAGGGTGTACTGGGTGAGATCGTTCGTGCCGACACTGAGGAGGTCGACGCGACGCGCAAGCTGTCCCGCGAGGAGCGCCGCCGAAGGCACTTCGACCATCGCCCCGAGGCGCAGGGGCGCGGCAGAGACGCCGGTCGCGCCGAGCGAGTCGAGCGCCTCGTCCCGCAGCTCGCGGAAGAGCTCGGCGTCGGCGAGGGTCGCGACCATCGGCGCCATCGCCCAGGGGATCGAGCCGGCGGCCGCAGCCGCCGTCGCGATCGCCCGCAGCTGCGCCAGGTAGGGACGGCGATCGCGGCGCGCCGTGCGGATCCCACGGACGCCGAGGAACGGGTTCGCCTCGGCCGGGCCCGCGATGTACGGGACAGCCTTGTCGCCACCGATGTCGGCGAGCCGGATGACGACCGGGCGGTCGGGCCCGAACGCCGCCATGACCCGCCCATACGCGTCGCCCTGCTCCCTCTCCGACGGCGGCTCGGCGCGGCCGAGAAAGAGCCCCTCCGTCCGGAAGAGCCCCACGCCCTCTGCGCCGGCGGCGAGAGCCCGCTCCGCATCCTCGGGCCGGTCGATGTTCGCCGCGAGGAGGACGCGTCGGCCGTCGGCGGTGGCGCACGGTCGGGCCGTGTCCGCCTCGGCGGTCGCGACGGCGACGATCCGCGAGACGGGGGAGGTCCCGGGCATCCCGTCCTCGCGCGCGGCCGCGACGACGGCGTGCAGGCCGGCCTCGGTCGGCGCGACGAAGACGATGCCGGCGTCCCCGTCGAGGTACGCCATCGGGCCGCCGTCCGCCATCACATCGCCGCCGGACGCGGCGTCGAGAGATGCCATGAGCCCGCCGAGCCCGACGACCGCGGGCACGCCGCGCGCCCGCGCGAGGATCGCCGTGTGCGCCGTCGGTGACCCGCCTTCGAGC
>JBAWVU010000536.1:0-1683 GCA_037147135.1 Chloroflexota bacterium | reverse complement strand
CGGAACCTGTCAAGCCCGGTGAGACACGTCCTGATGCGCTGTTCTGTCAGTCGACCTCCTTCGGCTTGTTGATCCAGGCAGGGCCGGGCAGTTGCGGCGGCTCCGGGCGCTTGTTGACGAAGCGCTCGGGGTGCGCGGCGTAGGCGGCGGCGAGCACCAGGGCGCGCCCGGCCCTGACCACGCCGGCGGTGCCGAAGTGGACCGAGGCCGGCGTGTGATAGCCGATCCCGGAGTGCCGGTGGTGATGATTGTAGAAGTCCAGGAACGGGCCCGCGAAGGCGCGGGCGTCCTGGATGCTGCCGAAGCGGCCCGGGAAGTCCGGGGCGTACTTGAGCGTCTTGAAGCCGGCCTCGGAATAGGCGTTGTCGTTGGACACGTGGGGCCGGGAGTGGGTGCGCCCGATGCGCAGGTCCGCGAGCAGCTCCGACACGGCCTTGGAGCGCATCGGGGAGCCGCGGTCGGCGTGGATCGTGAGCGTGCCCTCGGGGATGGGGCCCGCGGCCGCCACCACGCCCTCGATCCAGTCCCGCACGACCTCGGCGTCCTGGCCCTCGACCACGGTCCAGCCGGTGCAGTAGCGGCTGAAGATGTCGAGCATCATGAACAGGTCGTACCAGATGCCCCGCCGGGGTCCGCGCAGGGCCGTGGCGTCGTAGGACCAGACCCGGTTGGGGGCGCCGGCGACCAGTTCGGGCACCGTGCGCGGTGGATGGGTGGCCTGCCGCCGGCGCTCGCGGACCTCGCCGTCCGCGCGCAGCAGCCGGTACATCGTCGCCTCCGAGGCGAGGTACGTCCCCTCGTCGAGCAGGGTGGCCCACGCCTGGGCGGGCGCCCGGTCGAGAAAGCGCTCGCCGTGGAGGACGTCGAGCACGGCCGTCCGCTCCTCGGGTGTCAGCGCGTTGGGCGGGGTCGGCCGGGGCCTCGCCGGCCCGGCCACCGGTCCCCGGTCCCGGCGGTAGTGGCTTGCCCGGGGACGGCCCACCGCGTGACAGGCACCCTTCGTGCCCACCAGTGGCGCGAGCTCGACAAAGGCGGCGTCGATCACCGCGGCTGCCTGTGGTCCTCGTCGCTCTCGGCCAGCAGCCGCCCCAAGAGCTCGGATGCTTTTCCCTGGATGTCGATCACCAGGCGGGCCTTCGCCAGCTCCGCCTCGGCCCGCTCGGCGCGCCGCCGCAGGCGGGCCAGCTCCTGCTGCTCGGGCGACGACGCCCGTGGTCTGGGTCTGGGGCCGAGACCGGCAAGGGCCCCCGCGTCCCGGGCCCGGCGCCACTCCACGACGTGGGAGCTGTACAGGCCCTCCCGGCGCAGGATGGCGCCCCGGGACCCGTCGGTGGGGGCCGCCTCGTACTCGGCCAGGATCTGCTGCTTGTACTCGGCGCTGAACGTCCGGCGCACCGGGCGCTCGGGCGGGCTCGCGTCTCCGTCCATGGCCGCATGATGCGCGCGCTCCATGGTCAGGGTGGTCAGGGTCATGATCGTCAGGCTGTGTCCTTCTCGCCCTGTGGGATGACGGGCTACTACCCGTGTCTCACGTCAGCCTGACAGATTGGGCTGGGAGGACGTCTGGAGCCGCGACGCGTGGCTCGACATCCTCGCGCGATTCGTCCACGTGATCCCCGGCGAAGGCGCGACGCAGGCCGTGCGTCTCCGGAACGGGACGCGGATCTTCCCCCGCTACCACCA
>JBAWVU010000535.1:0-1697 GCA_037147135.1 Chloroflexota bacterium | reverse complement strand
GAGCGTGACCAGCGTCCCGGCGGAGACGGTCCGCGTGACGGCGGCATCGACGCCCGTGAGCTCCACGATCCGCCGTGCCGCCACGCGCACCGACGAGCTCAGTGCCTCGGCCGCGGACGTGGTGCCCGGGAAGTGGAGCCGGTAGTCGGCCGTCTGTGTCACCGCGGTGCTCAGGAGGATCGCTCCGTCGCTCCCGGGGAACGGCGAGTCGAGCACGACCCAGTCCGCCGAATCGACGATCCGGCGCTCCACCTGGACCGCGCCGGGCTGCGCGAGCTTCGCGGTTCCCGCAAGCGTGACGGAGGTCCCCACCGGCACGGAGGCCGCCGACGCCCGCAGCGTGAGCGTGGATCCCGCGAGCGCGGTGAACGTCCACGCCGGGTACGGGACCACGGGGTTGCCGGCGTCGTCGCGCACCTGCCCAACCGCCGCGGTGTAGACGGCGCCGGCCACGAGGCTGACCGACGGCCGGAAGCTTGCCGTCCACGTGGGCGCGTCGTACGAGTACGCGCCCGGGAGCGGCGTCCCGACCGACCCCAGCTGGAGGCTGAGGCCCCCGGCGGACCACGAAACGGGGTCGATCCCCTTGTCGAACTTCACGGTGACCACCGGGCGAAGGTCGGCGACGGTCTGGTCGCCGGTCGGCCGCACCTCGATGACGCGCGGCGGGACACGGTCGAGGCGCACCGCGCCGTAGACGGCCGCAGAGAGGTTCCCCGCGCGGTCTCGGACCCTGATCCAGACCTGTTTGAGCCCGTCGCCGTCGGTGAGCGTCCAGGCAAGCGTCTGGTCGAACTGCCGCCACTCGGACCACGCCTCGTCGTCGTTGCGGAGCTGCATCTCCTGGACGCCGGAGAGATCGTCCGTCGCGCGGATGTCGAGCATGACGTCCCGGCGGTTGACCGCCGGTCCACCGTCGTCGATCGTCACGCTGACCTCGGGGGGGATCGAATCCGGCTGGACCGACACCGTGAGCCGGAAGTCGCCCTCGATGTCGTTCGCGCCGTGGGCAGCGACGTAGTACGTGCCGCCGTCCTGCGACGGGTAGACGATCGATTCCGTGCTCGTGGGGCCGTTCGACTCCGCGACCCGCCCCGTCTTCTCCCAGACCGAGGTCGCGCTCGAATCGAAGAGGAAGAGGTCGAAGTCCGTCCCCCCGGAGCCGGTGAGCGACGCCACGATGACGCTCCGCGCCGGCACGGCGATCGAGTAGACGTGGAAGTAGTACGGCCCACCGAGGCGGCCGGTGACGACCGGGCCGGGGAGCGGGACGCCGGGAATCTGCTCGTCGGCCTCCGCCGCAGCGACGGCCCCGACCGCCGGCCGGATCCCCGAGGGACCAAGCACCGTCGCGAGGAGCGCGAGCACGACGGCGACGGCGAACGCCGAGGCCGGCCGGGAGACGCGAGCGCGGACGTGCGGCGACATCGGGCCGATGGTACCCCGAGTCCGCCGGAAGCGCCGCCGACGGGAGTGGCCGCATCCCCGGCACGGCCGCAGCCGCCGGGACTGGTCGGCGCGCCGGCCGACCATGACATAACCAAATGGCCATTGCCTTGGCCGGCCGCAGCGGCTCGGATGGGCCCGTCTCGGCCCAGATCGACCGGCCCGCGGCCGACCCCAGGCCGGTCCCGTGCTCACGCCGTGCTCATGCGGAGGTCGCCGCGAGCCGGCCGACGCCGCGGCGGGCTCCGGGC
>JBAWVU010000534.1:0-1714 GCA_037147135.1 Chloroflexota bacterium | reverse complement strand
GCCGTCGAGCTGGCGACCCGCCTGATGGGCACGAGCCCGACCGCCTGACCGACCGGGGCCGACGCCGGTGCAGGCCCCGGCCGCCCCGGCGTCGGCCCCGGTCGGTCGGGCGGTCGGGCTCGTGCCCATCAGGCGGGTCGCCAGCTCGACGGCCGACGCGGCGTCCGGCGCGTACCCGTCGGCCCCGATCGACGCGGCGAACTCGGCCGTGACCGGCGCGCCGCCCACGACGACCTTCACGTCGCCGAGGTCCGCCGCGCGGATCGCCTCGACGACGTCGCGCATCCCCACCATGGTCGTGGTGAGCAGTGCGCTGATCCCGACGAGGCGCGCCTCGTGCTCCCGTGCCTTCGCGACGAAGACCTCCGGTGCCACGTTCGACCCGAGGTCGATGACCTCGATGTTCGCGCCCTTCCACATCATCCCGACGAGGTTCTTGCCGATGTCGTGGAGGTCGCCCTTGACCGTCCCGATGACGGCGGTGAACGCCGGCTTGATCCCGGCGTCCGTGAGGAGTGGCTCGAGGATCGCGATCGACTCCTTCATCGCCCGCGCGCTGATGAGCATCTCCGGGACGTAGATCTCGCTGTTCTGGAACTTGCGTCCCACCCTGTCCATCGCGCCCGTCATGGCGCCGAGGATCTCCTCGGGGTCCATCCCATCCGCGATCGCCTCCCGCGTCACCGCGGTCGCCGTGCCGCGGTCGCCCCGCTCGATCGCCGCGGTGAGCGCCTGGAGGTCCGCCATCGGTCCGTCTCCTTCTTCGTGGTGGGCCGGGAGTCAGGCCCCGGTCCGCGCCGCTCCGAGCTCGCCCGCCCGGTAGGCCGTGAGGAACTCCATGCAGTAGAGGTCGCGTCCCGTGAGCGCATCGGCGGCGAGTCGGTACGGGCGCGCATCCCGGTCGAGCACGGCCGAGCGTCGCGGATCGTTGGCGAGCGGGTCGATGATGCCGCTGTCGGCGCCGGCCTGCATCGCGAGGTCCAGGAAGACGTCGTTCACGAGCCGTCGCTCCGGCATCCCGAAAGAGACGTTCGAGAGGCCGCCCGTGAGGTGGACCTCCGGCCCCAGCTCCGCCCGGAGGTGTGCGACGGCGTCGAGGAAGTGCTTCGCCGACTGGCCGTCCATCGAGACCGCGACCGGGAGGACGATCGTGTCGATGTGGAGGTCCGCGAGCGGGATCCCGCGCGTCGCCGCCGCCTCCACCATCCGCATCGCGTTGGCGACGCGCTCGTCGGCCGTCGACGGGAGGTCCGCGCTGCCCGCCGCCGAGACGACGACCGGGCTCCCGGCCGCGGCCGCGAGGTCGAGCACGTCGAGCCGATCGAGCGCCGCCGAGTTGAGGAGCGGCCGGAGCCCCGCGGGGCGAGCGGCCTCGATGCCGACGCCGATCGTCGCGACACTCGAGGAGTCGAGCGAGACCGGCGCGTGCGACATCGCGCCGATGGTGCCCACGAGCCACGCCATCGCCGCGCGCTGCTCCTCTTCTCGCGTCGAGAGCTCGTCGACGTTGACGTCGAGGTAGTCCGCGCCGGCGGCGACCTGGCGGTCGACCATCCACGCGATGTACGCGACCCCGTCCGCGGCGTCCGGCCCCCCCGACATCGCTGCCCGCAGGGCCGCCTGGACGTGCTTCACCTTGCCGTTCGCGAAGTCCTGCGTCTCGAGGATCGCGTCGGGGATGACCAGGCGACGCTCGCCGCCATCGGCCCCGGCG
>JBAWVU010000533.1:0-1714 GCA_037147135.1 Chloroflexota bacterium | reverse complement strand
ACCTTGGCGGTCGAACCCGCGCATGACGGCGTCCGGGCCGACCCGCCTGGCGCTCGGGATCCGGGACGCCCATCCGGGCTCCCGTGCCGCGGGATCGAGGTGGCGAGACCGCCCGGGAGCCGGACCGGCCGAGCCCGACTACCATCCCGTGCATGGGCATCGAACGAACACCGGTCGCCGACGGCGTTGAACTCGCCACCGACACCTGGATTCCGGATGGGACCGCATGCCCACCCTTCCTGCTCGTCCACGGCCTCGCGTCGAACGCGCGGATGTGGGACGGTGTCGCCGCCGGCCTGGTCGCGAACGGCCATCCGGTGATCGCCGTCGACCTCCGCGGCCACGGTCGGTCATCGAAGCCTGACGGTCCATACGACGTCCTCACCGTGGCCGATGACCTCGCGGTCCTCATCGAGCGGCTCGGGCTGGACCGGCCGATCGTCGCGGGACAGTCCTGGGGCGGCAACGTCGCCCTGGAGCTCGCCTCCCGTCACCCGGATGCGACCCGCGGGATCGTCCTGGTCGATGGCGGCTGGTTCGAGCCCACTCGCGACTTCCTGGACTGGGAAGCGTGTCGGACCGCGCTCGCCCCGCCCCGGCTCGTCGGGCGCCCCCTCGCGCACGTCGAGGAGCGCGTGCGTTCGGCCCACCCCGACTGGCCGGAAGGCGGCATCCGCGGCGTCCTCGCGAACTTCGAGGTCCGGCCCGATGGCACCGTCGCACCGTGGCTGACCTACGACCACCACATCGCGGTCCTCCGCGGGCTGTGGGAACACCACCCGTCCGAGCGCTACCCGGCCCTCGCGGTACCCGTCCTGCTCGTGCCCGCCGACCGCGGCGAGAACGATCGTACGCGGTCCACGCGTCGTGACGTCGAGACCGCGACGGCGGCGATCCCGAAGGTCCGAGTCCGCTGGTTCGTGGGCGACCACGACATCCATGCCCAGCACCCGGACGAGCTCGCGAGCGTGCTGCATGAGATGACGACCGACGGGTTCTTCGGATGAGCGTTCCGCGGATCCTCGCGATCATGGGGTCGGGGGAGACGGCGCCCACGATGGCGAAGGTCCACCGCGCGCTCTTCGAGCGCCTCGATCCGGAGCCCGCCCTCGCCGCCATCCTCGATACCCCCTACGGCTTCCAGGAGAACGCGGACGAGCTGAGCGCCCGGACGGTCCGGTTCTTCGCGGAAAGCGTGGGTCGGGACGTGACCGTCGCCTCCTACCGGACCCGGGATGTCGATGCGGTGACCGCCGCGACGGCCGTCGCCCGGGTCCGCGAGGCGCGCTATCTCATGGCCGGGCCGGGCAGCCCGAGCTACACCCTTCGTCAATGGGCCGACGGCCCGATCCCGATCGGCCTCGCAGACCGGCTTCGAGACGGCGGCGTCGTCGTGATGGCGAGTGCCGCGGCCCTCACCCTCGGAACGGTCACGATCCCGGTCTACGAGATCTACAAGGTCGGCGAGGACCCGTCCTGGCTCCCCGGGCTGGACCTCCTGGGGCCGGCGACCGGGCTGCAGGCTGCGGTGGTCCCGCACTACGACAACGCCGAAGGCGGGAACCACGACACCCGCTTCTGCTACATGGGCGAACGCCGGCTGCGGATCCTCGAAGGCCAGCTGCGGCCGGGCACGTTCATCCTCGGTATCGACAGCCACACCGCGCTCGTGCTCGACCTCGACCGTGGGAGCGCGGCAGTCTTCGGTCTCGGC
>JBAWVU010000532.1:0-1717 GCA_037147135.1 Chloroflexota bacterium | reverse complement strand
CGGACGATCGGCTTCGTCTTCCAGCAGTACAACCTCCTCTCGCGTACGTCGGCGCTCGAGAACGTCGCGACCCCGCTCCTCTACCAGGGCGTGGGCCGGCGCGAGCGTCACGAGCGGGCAGAGGCCGAGCTCGTGCGTCTCGGCCTCGGGGACCGGCTCCGCCACGAGCCGAGCCAGCTCTCCGGTGGGCAGCAGCAGCGCGTGGCCATCGCTCGGGCGCTCGTCACGCGGCCGGCGCTCATCCTCGCCGACGAGCCGACGGGCAACCTCGACACCGCCGCCGGCGCCGAGGTGCTCGCGCTCCTCCACGAGCTCAACGCCGAGGGCCGCACCATCGTCCTCATCACGCACGAGCACGAGGTCGCCGACGCGGCCGAGCGCCAGGTCCACGTTCGGGATGGAAGGATCGTCTCGTGAACGCGTTGGAGATGATCCGGTTGGCGCTCTCGCGGCTGGGCACGAGCCGGGTCCGCACTGCCCTCACGATGCTCGGCGTCATCATCGGTGTCGCCTCGGTCGTCGCGCTCGTCGCCGTGGGCCAGGGCGCGACGAGCGGCATCACGCGCCGGATCGCCGGCCTCGGCACGAACCTCCTCACGGTGAACCCCGGCAGCACGACCTCCGGCTTCGTCCGCGCCGCGCGCGGCTCGGCGACCACCCTCAAGCTCTCGGACGCCAACGCGCTCGCGGCCCTCGACGGGGTCGCCGGCGTCGCCCCGGAGATCTCCACCCAGGCGGTCGTCATCGCGGGCGACGCGAATACGACGACGACGATCCTCGGGACCAACGCCGACTACGCGACGGTCCGCAATTACGACGTCGCGCAAGGCTCGTTCCTCACCGGCGCGAGCGTCGACTTCGCCCTCCGCCAGGCGGTCCTCGGCGCGACGACGGCCGAGGACCTGTCGCTGGGGCCGGAGGCGCTCGGGACCACGATCAAGATCGGCGGTCTGCCGTTCGAGGTCGTCGGCATCCTCGCGGCCAAGGGGACCAGCGGGGCGCAGAGCCAGGATGACCAGGTGATCGTCCCGGTTACCACGCTGCAGCAGTACTTCGTCGGCGGAGACAGCGTCCGGTCCATCAGCGTGAGCGTCGCGAGCCGCGACCAGATCGCCATCACGAAGGCCTCGATCACGGCGACCCTCGAGCAGCTCCACGGGAAGGACGGCACGAACGACGACTTCTCGATCAGCGACCAGGCTCAGCTGCTCGAGACGTTCTCGTCGGTGAGCCAGCTGCTCACGATCCTCCTCGGGGGGATCGCGTCCATCTCGCTCCTCGTGGGTGGGATCGGGATCATGAACATCATGCTCGTCTCGGTCCGCGAGCGGACCCGCGAGATCGGGATCCGCAAGGCGATCGGCGCCCGTGGGTCGGACATCCTCCTCCAGTTCCTCGTCGAGGCGCTCGTCCTGTCCCTCCTCGGCGGGCTCATCGGGATCGCCTTCGGCCTCATCGCGTCGGTCGTCATCGGGGCGATCGCAGGCTGGGGCTTCGTCTTCAACCCGCTGACGATCGTCGTCGCGGTCGCGTTCAGCCTGCTCGTCGGCGTCGTCTTCGGCGTCCTGCCGGCGCGCCAGGCCGCGCGGCTCGACCCGATCGCAGCCCTCCGATACGAGTGAAAGGACCACCACCGATGACCCAGTCCGGCGACCCGCGCTCCACCGTTCCCCCGGAGACGCCGTCGTCCGTCCCTCCGACCCAGCCGCCCCCGCCC
>JBAWVU010000531.1:0-1729 GCA_037147135.1 Chloroflexota bacterium | reverse complement strand
CGTCGAGTGCGTCCCCCGACCGACGCGACTGAGGGAGGACACCACCATGTGCCTGAGGATCCCCGGCAAGGTTATCGAGATCCGCGAGGTCGCGGGCCTCCAGATGGGACGCGTCGATTTCGGCGGGGTCCGGAAGGAGGTCTGCCTCGCGTACGTCCCCGAGGTGGTGCTCGGCGACTACGTCATCATCCACGTCGGCTTCGCGATCAGCCGCGTCGACGAGGACGAGGCGATGCAGACGCTCGAGATCCTCGCGCAGATGGGCGACATGATGGAGCAGGAGCTCGCGACGATGGGCCCGGGGATGGACGCCCCTGCCGTCGTCGACGACGCGCCCGGGACGCCTGCCGTCATGGCGGGCCCGGCCTGGTGAAGTACCTCGACGAGTACCGCGACCCCGTCCTCGCGCGGAAGCTCGTCGCGGAGATCCGCCGCGTCACGACGCGGCCGTGGACCATCATGGAGGTCTGCGGCGGCCAGACGCACACGATCGTCAAGCAGGGGATCGACGAGTCGCTCCCGCACGGCGTCCGGATGATCCACGGGCCCGGCTGCCCGGTCTGCGTCACGCCGCTCGAGCAGGTCGACAAGGCGCTCGCCATCGCCGCCCGGCCGGACGTCATCTTCACGAGCTACGGGGACATGCTCCGCGTGCCGGGCTCCACGACGGACCTCCTCAGCCTCAAGGCGCGCGGCGCGGACGTGCGGATCGTCTACTCGCCGCTCGATTCCCTGAAGATCGCGCTGGCGAACCCGGACCGCCAGGTCGTCTTCTTCGCGGTCGGCTTCGAGACCACGGCTCCGGCGAACGCGATGGCCGTCTGGCAGGCCGCCCAGCTCGGCATCGACAATTTCAGCGTCCTCGTGAGCCACGTCCTCGTGCCGCCGGCGATGGAGGCGCTGCTCTCGTCACCGTCGAACCGGGTCCAGGCGTTCCTCGCCGCCGGCCACGTCTGCGCCGTCATGGGCTGGAACGAGTACTACCCGATCGCCGCGCGCTATCACGTCCCGATCGTCGTCACCGGCTTCGAGCCGCTCGACCTCCTCGAGGGGATCCTCATGGCCATCGTCCAGCTCGAGGAGGGGCGCGCCGAGGTCGAGAACCAGTACGCGCGTGCCGTCCGGCGCGAGGGGAACCCGCTCGCCCAGGAGACCATCTTCCGGGTCTTCGAGATCGGGGACCGGAAGTGGCGCGGGGTCGGGATGATCCCCGCGTCCGGCTACCACCTCAAGCCCGAGTTCGCCCGGTTCGACGCCGAGCGCAGGTTCCACGTCGAGGGGATCGACACGCGCGAGCACCCGGCGTGCATCGCCGGCGCGATCCTCACCGGCGAGAAGACCCCGCTCGAGTGCACGGCGTACGGCGTCCTCTGCACGCCGCAGAAGCCGCTCGGGGCGCCGATGGTCTCGTCCGAGGGGACGTGCGCGGCGTTCTACTCCGCGGGTCGCGGGATCGGGATCGAGGCGCGGCCGCTCCCGATGGTGGCGCCCGAGGCGCTCCGATGACCGCGGAGCGCCCGATCGTCCCCGCCGGGGTCGCTGCCTCTGCCACCTCCGGGGCGTCCCCTGCCGCCGCTCTCGCTGGGGTCTCCATGGATCCGCTCGATGCCGCCTGCCCCGCCCCGATCCCGGAGGTCGAGCGCGTCATCCTCGGCCACGGCTCCGGCGGCAGGCTCTCCGCGAACCTCCTGCGCGACGTCATCGTGCCCGCCCTCGGCGCGGCCTCGCC
>JBAWVU010000530.1:0-1736 GCA_037147135.1 Chloroflexota bacterium | reverse complement strand
ACGGGATCTGGGGCGGCTTCCAGGGCGAGGGAAGCAAGACGATCATCCCGGCCCACGCGCACGCCAAGCTCACCTGCCGCCTCGTCGCGGACCAGGACCCGGACCGGGTCTTCGGGCTGCTGCGAGAGTACGTCTTCCTCATCGCACCTCCCGGCGTGACCGTCGAGGTACGCGCGCTCGGCGGCGGTCGGCCGAGCCTCACGCCGATCGACCACCCGGCGACGCAGGCGGCCGCGCGCGCGATCGAGGCGACGTTCGGGGTCGCCCCGCTGTACATGCGGGAAGGAGGCTCGATCCCGGTCGCGGCGAGCTTCGAGACGATCGTCGGGCTCCCGGTCGTCCTCCTCGGGTTCGTGAACGACGACTGCCAGGCTCACGCCCCGAACGAATCCATGGTGCTCGACAACTTCGAGACCGGCATCCGGACGATCGCCGCCTGTTTCGACGAGCTTGCGACGACCGACCTGGGAGCGGCCCCCGGACGGGGCGACGGGTGACCCCGATCGCCGGGCCGGGACCGGGCGCGAGGATGCGGCCTCCTCGCACGAGGGAGGACCAACGGTGAGCACGGAAGGTACGGGCCGGACGGAGGGCGCGATGCCGCGGTCATGGCGCCTGGAGACCGACGGGGGCAGCATGGCGCCGAGGTCGGCATTCCAGGTGCTCATCGAGCTCAACGACCGCGTCTCGACGGGCAAGGTCGGGGAGTACCAGCCGATCCCCCTCGGCTTCACGCCGCTCGACAAGACGATCGGCAGTGGGCTGCGTCCCGGCGAGCTCCTCCTCATCGGCGGGGCGCAGGGGACCGGCAAGACGACCATGGCCCTCCAGATGGCGCGCAACGTCGCCATGTCCGGCCAGGCGAACGTCCTGTACCTCTGCTTCGAGCACGAGGAGCAGTACCTCCTCAACCGGCTCATCGCGCTCGAATCGGCGCTCACGCACCTCCCGCAGAAGACCGGCGCGATCCGGGTCCAGGACGTGCGGGCCGAGATCCTCGGCTCGTGGATGTCCGAGGGGTCCGGGGGCCCCCAGCTCGCCGACAACCCGCGCCTCCGGCCCAGCCTCGACCGCATCGAGCGCTACGGTCAGAACCTCTTCCTGCTCCGCGGCTCCCAGACGGCGAGCACGATCGAGAACATCCGCCTCCTCGTCCGGCAGCACCGGGAGCTCTCCGGCGACGGGCAGCTCATGCTCTTCGTCGACTACCTGCAGAAGGTGCCGCAGATCCCGGAGCCGGAGAACGAGTCCGAGAAGGTCACGTACTCGGTGAACGGGCTCAAGGACATCGCGCTCTCGGAGGAGGTCCCGGTCGTGGCCATCGTCGCGGCCGACAAGGAGGGCCTCAAGGCGAAGCGGCTCCGCAACTTCCACCTGCGGGGCTCGTCCGCGATCAACTACGAGGCCGACATCATCCTCATCCTCAACGAGAAGTACAACGTCGTCGCGAAGGTGAACATCGAGTTCAACCCGTACCAGGCGCAGCGCTTCCGCGACTGGATCATCGCGACGGTCGAGAAGAACCGCGGCGGGCTGGACAACATCGACCTCGAGTTCGAGAAGCACTTCGAGTTCTCCTGCTTCGACCCGAATGGACGGACGGTCCAGGAGAAGCTCATCGAGGAGCGCCTCTACAACGATTGAGGGCGGCGATCGAGAGCGGCGACGCCGGCACGGGCGACCCTGCCGGCGTATCCGGGCATGCCCGCTCCCCGGCGCGCTATCCTCCCGGTCAT
>JBAWVU010000529.1:0-1743 GCA_037147135.1 Chloroflexota bacterium | reverse complement strand
TACCGCAGGGACTGGGCACCGCAGAGGCTCGTCACCGCCCGAGGTGGCCGGGCACCTCGAGTGACGGCCGCAGCGGCTGCCGGCCCACTCGCGCTACGCTACCGCAGTGACATACCACTCGCTTCGCGAACGCGAGCCCGGCAGGCTTCGGCAGCCGGTCCCCGTCCGGCGGCCGCCCAGGCGCCGCATCGACCCGCGGCTCGCCGTGGTGGGCGCTATCGGCGCCGTCGCCATCCTCGCGGGAGCCATCCTCGCATTCTCCGGCGCCGGGTCCAGTGGAGGGGCCGGCGCCGCCCGCTCATCTCCGTCGCCTGCTCGTGCGACGGCCGTCGCGGCAGCGCCGAGCGCCACGTCCGCCGCGCCTTCCGCCGTGCCGGCCTCCTCGGTCGCGCCCGGTCCGGCCGCCGGCGAGGCGGCGACGTTCCCGCTCGCCCTCGTCGCGCACAACACGGATCTCCGCACCGGGTTCACCTCGGCCCAGGTCGGCGCGCTCGTGCGGGGCGGCAAGGTCATCCTCCCGTGCGGCCTGACGGAGGTGACGATCGACGCGGTCATCGTCCGCCTCCCGACGACCGAGTGCATCCCCGCCGACGAGGTCGCCGCAGCGCTCGCCAAGACGAAGGCCGGCCTCGCGCTCCTCCCTCCCGGCCTCGTCGATCCCCGCGTGAAGGCGCTCACGGTGGGGGGAGCCGACCTCTTCGGGAACACCGTCGTCCGGGCGAAGGCGTACCCGCTCGCCGGGCGGTCGGATGCGCTCCCCGCGGAGATGGCCGGGGCCGCCGTCACGTACGACCTGTCCGACGTCCGGACGGTCGTCTCCAGTGGCGACACCTGCCCCGACCGCTCCGTGAGCAACATGGCGGTCGTCCGGGGGAAGGGCTGGGACTGGACCCTGGAGGGCGGGACGGTCCGCTACACCGGCACGTACATGGATCGCAGGTTCGACGGACCCGCGGGGAATGGCTGGCCCGTCGTGAAGGCGGTCCGCACGGGCGAGGGCATCGGTGCCGTCTGGTCGATGATCCACGACGCCGACGTCGCGGTGAACGACTTCGAGTGCCCGATGATCCGCGGCTTCACCCAGCACGACAGCGGGACCTTCTTCACGATCGACCCGAAGGTCGCCGGCCTCATGAAGCGCGTCGGGATGGACGTGCTCTCGCTGGCGTCCAACCACATCACCGACCTCGGGGCCGACGGCATCGCGCAGACCGTCGCCATCCTCGACAAGGCCGGCGTGAAGCACGCCGGCGCCGGGATGAACCTGGCCGCGGCCATGAAGCCCGCCATCGTCGACGTCCGCGGCCTGAAGTTCGCGATCCTCAGCTGGGACGCCACCGGCCAGTCGACCGCGGCGACGGCCAGCCGCGCCGGCGCGCTCAAGCCCACTCCCAACAACCTGAAGAACGCCGTCGCCAAGGCGCGCGCGCAGGCCGACGTCGTCATCGTCATGCCCCAGTGGAACTGGCCGGAGTACTCCGCGCCGTTCTCGCGGGTCGCCCTCGCACAGCGGGACGCGTGGTTCGCCGCCGGTGTCGACCAGATCCTCGGGAGCGGCACGCACTGGGCCGGCGCGATCTCGGTCACCGAGCCCGACCCCGAGAAGGGGTGGCGCCTCGCCGTCACGAGCCACGGGAACTTCCTCTTCGGGCAGGACTGGAGCCGGCAGACGCAGGAGGGGGTCATCTACGAGGCGACGTTCTACGGCACGAGGCTCGTCCAGGTCCGGCTCCACCCGTACTT
>JBAWVU010000528.1:0-1751 GCA_037147135.1 Chloroflexota bacterium | reverse complement strand
GTCCTCTCCGGCGCGCCGCTCCACCGGAGCGCGGCCTGGCGCGAACGGCACGCGTTCAGCGACCCGCTCTGGAACGGGAACGTCCGCGACGACGGGCGCCCGGCCGGCCGCCCCGCCGACCAGGTGCCGGGGACCCCGGACGATGTGATCCTCTGCGACACGATCCGCCGCTTCAAGGGGCTCGACCAGAAGGTGGTCGTGCTCGTCGAGCTCGACCCCGCGGACCCCCGGCTCGAGACCCTCCTCTACGTCGGGGTGAGCCGCGCGCGGGAGCATCTCGTCGTCATCGCCCCGCCGGCGGTCTGCGACCGGCTCCGCTGACCATCCGCGGATGATCGGCGTCCGCGATACTGGCCTGACGATGCCCCGCCCACTCGCTCGATGTCGCCGTGCCACCGAACCTGTCACGGCCGTCACGGAGGATGCGCTGCGATGACGCTCGCCCCCGGGATGCCGCGGCTGCTCCACCTGACGCCCGAGCAGCGGGAGATCGTCGAGTGGACCGGCGGTCCCCTCATGGTCCTCGCGGGGGCGGGAACGGGCAAGACGACCGTCATCGTCGAGCGCGTCCGGTGGCTCCTCGAGTCGGACCCGGACCTCGCGCCGGAGAACGTCCTCGTCCTCACCTACAACGTGAAGGCGGCGCAGGAGCTCACGGACCGGTTCGCCCGGCGCCTGGGGGCGGAGCGCGCGGGACGGCTCACGGCGGCGAACTTCCACACGTTCGGCTACCGGATCCTCCGCGACCACGGCGCGGAGATCGGGCTGCCCGAGGACGTCGAGGTGCTCGACGGCGTCGGCCAGCGGCTCCTCCTCCTCGACATCCGGCACGCCCTCGACCTGCGCTACCACGTCTGGGGCGATGACCCGTCCCGCCTCGTCTCGGACTTCGCCGCGATCGTCTCGCGCGCCAAGGACGAGCTCGTCACGCCGGAGATGTACAGGGCGTTCGCGGACGAGCGCCGGGCCGCGTTCGATGATGCAGGAGGCGCCGGCTCGTACGCGGAGGCCCTCGAGTCGATGCTCGAGCGCGGCATGCTCAAGCCGGCCCGGGACGTCCGGAGCGCGCTCGGCAAGGAGACGTTCCACCGCGAGGCGCGGAAGGTCGCGCGGCGGATCGTGCGCGGCGACGGGATCCCGGGGTCCGAGGGCGACCTCACCCCGGTCCAGCGGGTCGAGGTCGACGGGCTCACGCCCACCCTGGAGCGCGACGCGGCGGCGCTCGAGGTCCTCCGGATCGCGGAGGAGGCGGACGTCTACGCCGCGTACCAGGCGGAGCTGGGGAGGCGCGGGGCGCTCGACTTCGGCGAGCAGATCCACCTCGCGATCCACTTGCTGGAGTCGCGGCCCAACATCCTCCGCGAGCTCCAGCGCCGCTACCGGCACGTCCTCGTCGACGAGTTCCAGGACGCGAACATCGCGCAGATCCGCCTCGTCGAGCTCATCGGCCGCGCCCCCGACCGGCCGGACCAGGTGGTCGTCGTCGGCGACGACGACCAGTCCATCTACCGGTTCCGCGGCGCGAGCTTCGCCGCGTTCCGCCAGTTCGAGGAGCGGTTCTCGCGGCCCCCCGACTTCGCGCCGGACCGGCATGCGCCCCCGGTGGAGCGGCGCCCGCTCCTCTTGAACCGGCGATCCGTCGGGCGGGTGCTGTCGGCCGCGTCACGGCTCATCGCGGTGAACCCGGAGCGGCTCAAGGCCGGCCAGGGTCCGCTGCTCCCCAGCCGCGCGCCGGGGGAGCCGGTCGAGCT
>JBAWVU010000527.1:0-1752 GCA_037147135.1 Chloroflexota bacterium | reverse complement strand
ACGATGAACCTCGACCGATTCACCCAGCGGGCACAGGAGGCGATCATCGCCGCCCGGCGTCTCGCCCAGGAGCTGCAGAGCCCGGCGCTCGACGCCGAGCATCTGCTCGCCGCGCTCGTGGCCGACGAGGACGGGATCCCGGCGCAGACGCTCCGGCGGGTCGGGGTCGACCTGCGCGCCTTCCGTGACGAGCTCGCCGCCATCCTGTCGCGCCGCGCCAAAGTCGCGGGCGGCTCGCTCGCGCTCGACCCGCGTGCCCAGCGGGTCCTCGAACGAGCAGGGGAAGAGGCCCGCCGGCTCCAGGATGACTACGTGAGCACCGAGCACCTGCTCATCGGCTGCGTCGAGTCGGGCGGGGAGGCGCAGGGGCTGCTGGAGCGGCACGGCGCGGGGCGCGAGGCGATCCTCACAGCCCTCGCAAGCGTCCGCGGTGGCCAGCGCGTGACGAGCCAGACCCCGGAGGGCACGTACCAGGCGCTCGAGAAGTACGGGCGCGACCTCACGCAGGAGGCTCGCGCGGGGAAGCTCGACCCGGTCATCGGCCGCGACGAGGAGATCCGCCGGGTCATCCAGGTACTCAGCAGGCGGACGAAGAACAACCCGGTCCTCATCGGCGAGCCGGGCGTCGGGAAGACGGCGATCGTCGATGGGCTCGCCCAGCGCATCGTGCGCGGCGATGTCCCGGAGACGCTCAAGGACAAGAGGGTGGTCGCGCTCGACCTCGGCGCGATGATCGCCGGCGCCAAGTTCCGCGGCGAGTTCGAGGAGCGCCTCAAGGCCGTCCTCAAGGAGATCCGCGATGCCGATGGCCGGATCATCCTCTTCATCGACGAGCTCCACACCGTCGTGGGCGCCGGGGCGGCCGAGGGCGCCATGGACGCGTCCAACCTCCTCAAGCCGATGCTCGCGCGCGGTGAGCTCCACACGATCGGTGCGACGACGCTCGACGAGTACCGCAGGCACATCGAGAAGGACGCGGCGCTCGAGCGGCGCTTCCAGCCGGTCGTCGTGGACCAGCCCTCGATCGAGGAGACGATCAGCATCCTCCGTGGCCTCCGCGAGAAGTACGAGCTCCACCACGGCGTGCGCATCACCGACTCGGCGCTCGTCGCGGCCGCGACGCTCTCCGATCGCTACATCACCGAGCGCTTCCTCCCGGACAAGGCGATCGACCTCGTGGACGAGGCGGCGAGCCGCCTGCGGATGGAGATCGATTCGATGCCCGTCAAGCTCGACGAGCTCGAGCGGCGGCGGATCCAGCTGGAGATCGAGCGGGAGGCCCTGCGGAAGGAGAAGGACGACGCGTCGAAGGCGAGGCTCGAGGCACTCGAGAAGGAGCTCGCCGAGCTCTCGGAGGAGGCCGGCGCCATGAAGCAGCGCTGGGAGGCGGAGAAGGAGGCGATCGCCGCGGTCCGCTCCACCAGGGAGGAGCTCGAGACGGTGGCCCACCGGATCGAGGCCGCCGAGCGCGAGGCCGATTTCGGGACCGCTGCCCAGCTCAAGTACGGCACGCTGCCCGTGCTCCGGGACCGGCTCGCGACCCAGGAGGCCGCGACGGCGGCGGCCGCGAGCGGCCCGCACCTGCTCAAGGAGGAGGTCGACGCCGACGACATCGCCGGGATCGTCGCCTCGTGGACCGGGATCCCCGTGACTCGCCTCCTCGAGGGGGAGATGGCGAAGCTCGTCCACATGGAGGAGCGCCTCCACGAGCGCGTCGTCGGCCAGGACGAGGCCATCGAGGCGGTCTCGGAT
>JBAWVU010000526.1:0-1754 GCA_037147135.1 Chloroflexota bacterium | reverse complement strand
CGGGCTTCGTCCCCGCCCTCGACGCTCTCAGGCGGGCCGGGGTCGACGTGCGGGGACGAGACCAGCAACGCAAGCCGCCCGAGGTTGACACCGGGTACGAAGGGGCCATGCCCGGCCCGGTACTCCGGCTGTCGCTCCCATGCGCAACAGGAGACGCGGGATAGGGCTTCTCCGTGGTCGCCAGCGGGTGCTTCTTGCCGGAGCCACTGCTACCCGAGGCGGTGCCCGGGCGTCAACTGTCCGCGAGCTCGGTGAGGCCGCCCCCGGCGAGCTCGAAGACGCGGGCGTCGATCGGCTCGTCGGCTCCCTCGGCCTCCGCCGCCGCGAGCAGGTACTCGCGGCGATCCAGGCCGCCGAGCAGCGACTTCTCTCGCTCTCGCAGGACGCCACCATGCGGATCCTGCTCGACGACTGCGGCCGACGCCCGGCGATGTCCTGACCGACTATCCGCGACCGACTTGGTCCAGATGCCGCATGTCTGCGGATCTCACGGGTCCTGGCCACCCGGTTTCACGCGAAATGGACACCCGCCCCCGCGCTATCGGCTCGGCCGCGGTCGAGACTCGTCCCAGAGGGCCTGCGCTCGTTCGGGCGTGAGACGCAGGACTTCTGCCTCGGCCATCCCGACCCCGAGGATCAGCCGTTCGACGAGCCACCCGGGGATTCCGGGGGCAGCAGGACCGGCGGTCCCTGGCCGCGACGGCCCGCCGCGGCCGCGCACCACCGACCAGAACTCATCTTCCGTGATCCGAAGCTGCTCACGGAGGATCTCCTTGAACAGGTCCGGGCCGATCTCCTCACGCGGGTGCAGCGAGACCTTCGTTCGAAGCCTGTAGCCCGACGGCAGGGTCTTCGAGTAGCCGAGATGGTCGGCTCCGCGTCGCCGACCCCGTGCGAGGTTCTTCTCTTCCACCCAGCCGAGGGCGTTCTGGAGGTACTCCTGCAGGTCCCCGAAGGTGGCCAACGGGACTATGTCCGCTCGATCCCAGAGGTGAGAGTCGGGGCCGGCGGCGAGAACAGCAGGGCCAGCCGATCCGCATCGTCGCTCAGCCGCGAAAGTCGAAAGACCCACGGAAGACGCTCCAGCATCTCCGCCGAAGTACGAAACCTCGCGTCTTCACTCACGAGCGCGAGGAACTGGTCGATCTCATCGAGCAGGGAATCCCTGGCCTCACCAAAGGAGTTCCCGCGGCCCCAGATGCCGAGTTCGGGCAACCAGATCGACACTGCGTCTGCCTCGAAGAACACCTCGGGCGAGAACGAGAACCGGGCGAGGAGCGCATCGAAATCCTCCTCGGAGAGCAGGACGGCCGCAGCACCGCGGCGGCGTGTGATACGGGTGGGCTCATGGAGTGCGGCAGCGTCCTGGAGGCTGGGGAAGGCGCCGCGGGCCTGTGAGGCAGTCATCTCGTGCATGCCCCCACGATGGAAGCTCGACAGCGAGTTGTCAAGTTGTACAACTGGTACATCACTGACCTGCCGCCGGCCGTCGATCTCACCCAGAGCTGGCGACGAGGCCTCGCTCCGACCGCATGCGGCTGTTCGACCTGCGCGGGGACTCGTCAGCCGGATGTCGCCGGGAGATGGTCGAGCAGCGCGCGAAGCGGCTCGCCGGACGGATGCAGGCCATCGCGCAGCCGGGCGTCAACAAGAGGGTCGCGGGCAGCGACGTGCTCCGCAAGCCGCTCTCGATCGAGCGAGAAGACCTGACAGCGGCTGCCGGTCCAGGTACGGACGGTCTCTCGGAGCCGATC
>JBAWVU010000525.1:0-1754 GCA_037147135.1 Chloroflexota bacterium | reverse complement strand
TCGCGAGCCCCGCCGCGCCCAACGCGAACGACTTCGCGTCCTCCGACCGCGTCATCGTCGCGTGGACGGACGCGGGCGCCTCCGCGCTCAGCGGCCCCGCTGCGGTCGGCGGCGAGACGCCGTCCGTCGGCGCGCTGCCGGACCGCGTCGCGCGCGTCTCCGATGCCGCCGGCGCGCAGGCGACCTGGCTCCGGACCCTCGCCGTCGGTGGCGACGTCTATGAGTTCCCGACGCGGCTCGCGCCCGCGCAGATGGCGTCCACGATCGCCGCGCTCCGCGCCCAGGCCGGCGTCCGGTACGTGGAGCCGGACCAGATCCTCAAGGCGGTCGCCTCTCCGCCGAACGACCCGTACTGGACATCGCCTACTCCCGGCCAGTGGGACCTCGCCGAGGGGACGACTGCCACGACGTACGGGATCGACCTGCTCGGCGCGTGGAACTGGACCCAGGGTGCCGGGATCGTCGTCGCCGTCATCGACACCGGGATCACGTCGCACCCCGAGTTCACGGGGCGGACGGTCGCCGGCTACGACTTCATCTCCGACGTACCGACGGCCAACGACGGGAACGGTCGCGACGCGGATCCGTCCGACCCCGGGGACTGGTGCTCGACGTCCAGATCGAGCTGGCACGGCACGCACGTAGCCGGGACCATCGGCGCAGCGACCAACAACGGGATTGGGATGGCCGGCATTGCGCCGTCGGTGAAGATCCAGGCCGTCCGCGTCCTCGGCAAGTGCGGCGGGTACACGTCGGACATCGCGGACGCGATCGTCTGGTCCTCCGGCGGGACGGTGAGCGGCGTCCCCGCGAACGCGACTCCGGCGCGCGTCCTGAGCCTGAGCCTCGGTGGCGTTGGCCCCTGCGGCACCACGATGCAGAGCGCCATCACCGGAGCCGTTTCGCGCAGATCCGTCGTCGTGGTCGCCGCCGGCAACGAGAATGGGAGCGCCTCGAACTCCTCCCCCGGCAACTGCAGCGGCGTCATCACCGTCGCGGCGACGACCCGCACCGGGACGCGGGCGAGCTTCAGCAACTACGGCTCGATGGTAGAGATCGCCGCACCCGGCGTGAGCCTCTGGTCCACCCTCAACACCGGAACCACGTCACCGGGCTCGCCGACGTACGCACAGTACTCCGGCACGAGCATGGCGACCCCGCACGTCGCCGGCGTCGCGGCGCTCATGCTCGCCGCCAACCCGGCGCTCACCCCGACGCAGGTGACGCAGCTCATGCAGCAGACGGCGCACCCGTTCGCTGCGAATGGCTGTCCCCCCGGCTGTGGCTCCGGGATCGTCGATGCGGCGAAGGCCGTCGCCGCGGCGGCCGGAGGCGGCCCGACGCCGACGCCGTCGGCCTCCCCGACCCCGTCGGTCTGCACGCGCGGCACGCCGGTCGTCACGGTGACGCCCTCGATCGTCTCCATCGCCCGGGGGAGCTTCGCGACCGTGACGATCAAGGTCCGCAACGGCGACACGGGCGCGTGTGGCTCATCGACGTTCAAGATCACCGGCACCATCACGACCCGCTTCGCGGGGATCACCGGCGTGTTCACCGGGTCGACGACGCTCACGATCGCCCCCGGCTCGAGTGCGTCCACGACCGCGCGCATCTCCGTCGCGACGACGGTGATCGCCGGGGCGACCGCAACCGTCCGGTGCACCGCGACCCGTGGTTCGAGCCCGATGTCGGCATCCGGCGTTGTCCTGGTGACCGTGAGGTGACCGCGGTTTCCGGCCCCGGCCGGGCTGCGG
>JBAWVU010000524.1:0-1759 GCA_037147135.1 Chloroflexota bacterium | reverse complement strand
CGTTGAACACGTGCGTGGTGGTCCGCGCGCCGGCGGCGTACCCGGCCCGTCCCTGCTCGACCGTAGCCACCGAGTGCCCGAGCGCGACGGCCACATCGCTCTCCGCGAGCCAGGCGATCAGGTCGAGCGCGCCGTCCACCTCGGGCGCGATCGTCGTCGTCCGCAGGCCCGCCAGGAGCGGTGCCAGCTCTGCACGGTCCACCGAGGCCGGCGCAACGATGAAGTCGGGGTTCTGCGCACCTTTGCGGTCCGGGGAGATGAACGGGCCCTCGAGCGAGAACCCGAGAGGCTCAGCGCCGTCGACCGGCGCCGACGGCATCCAGTCGCGGACCCGGTCGGCGAAGTCGCACAGGGCCTCGATCGACGCGGTGACCGCCGTCGGCAGGAACCCCGTGACCCCCCGACGCAGCAGCGCCCGGGCCATCCCGTCGAGGTCCTCGCGCGTGCCCATCGCGTCGTGGCCGCCCCAGCCGTGGACGTGCACGTCGACGAAGCCCGGGGCCACGAACGGGCCGCCTGCCTCCGCGTCGTCCACCTCGATCGCCGCGATCCGGCCGTCCACGACGCGGATGCGCCCGGGGACGATCGCGTCGTCGAGGACGAGCCGACCGCGCACGACCACCGATCCGGGGCTACCCATGCGAAGCCTCCTCGCGCCACGTCTCCCACATCGCGACGAGGTCGGCGGGAGGGACGTCGGGCTGGACGTCGTGGGCCGCTGCGAAGGGGAAGCCGTCGCCCCGGAAGACGAGGTGCCGCCCGCACTCGCGCCTGATCTCCGCGTCGTCCACTCAGGACTCGGACGTCACGCGGGTATAGGCGGCTGCCACGGCGACGATGATCGCCCCGAAGAGGATCTGGCGCGCCGCCTCGGGGAAGCCGAGGGCGGAGATGAGCGACGTGAGGACGGTCAGGATGAGCGCGCCGACGATGGTCCCGCCGTAGCCGCCCCGTCCGCCCATGATCGAGGTCCCGCCGATGACTGCCGCCGCGACCGATGGCAGGACGTACGAATCGGCGAGCCTCACGCTGGCGATGTTAGTGAGGCCGAGGATGAGGAGCCCGGCGATGCCCGCGAGGAGCGCCGACGCGACGTAGAGCACGATGATGACCTGCCAGGAGCGTGCGCCCGAAAGGCGCGCGGCGATCGGGTTATCCCCGATCGCGTACAGCAGCCGGCCGTACCCCGTCCGCCAGAGGCCCACGAGGATGAGCGCGGCCAGTGGCACGAAGACCAGGAGGCTGAACGGCAGGACGCCGGCGAAGAGCTGGGACCCGAGCCACCGGATGCCCTCCGGGACCCCCGTGCCCGTCTGGACCGTCTGGAGCTGCCAGACGTTCGCGAATCCCAGGACGACGAGGCCCATCCCGAGGGTCATGATCAGCGGGTGGACCCGGAACACGCCGATGCCGATGCCGTTGAGGAGCCCGGCCAGGGCCGATGCCGAGAGCGCCACGGCGATCGCGACCGGCACTCCTCCGGGGCCATGCACGAGCGTGGCGGTGACGAACCCGGCCATCGAGGCGACCGCGCCGACCGAGAGGTCGATGCCGCCCGTCAGCATGGTCAGTGTCTGGCATCCGGCGAGGATGGCGAGGGGGATCGACGCGCGGATGATCACGCCCGCCCACCCCGGGCTGACCATCCCCGGCCGGACGAGCTGGCTGGCGAGGACCAGGAGGACGAGCAGGGCGAGGAGCGGGATCATCGGACGGTCGCGGAAGATGCCGCGCCAGGCAGCCAGGGTCAGCCACGGGT
>JBAWVU010000523.1:0-1763 GCA_037147135.1 Chloroflexota bacterium | reverse complement strand
CGGCGACCGCGGCCTGACCATAGCTGATGCCGCCATCGTTCGCCGGAACGCGCTCGTTGAGCAGGACCCGATGGCCGTCGGCGGCGAGCCGGGCCGCGAGCGACTCGACGAGCAGCTGGTTCTGGAAGACGCCGCCGGACAGCGCGACGGTGCGCAGGCCCGTCGCGGCCGCGACCTCGGCGACGATCTCGAGCGTGACCGCGGCGATCGTCTCGTGGAAGCGGGCCGCGAGCGTGGCCGCCGGCTCTCCGGCCGCGTGGCGCTCGAGGAGGGCGACGAGCGTTGGGCGAGGGTCGTAGACGAGGAGGCCGTCGCGGCGGACGATGAGGAACGGGAGCGGGGCGGCCGGCCCGTCGACCGCGACGGTCTCGAGGTCGATGGCGGCCTGCGCCTCGTACTCGGCGACGTCGCGCAGCCCGAGGAGGCTGCTCACGGCATCGAAGAGGCGCCCGGCGGACGAGGCGACGGGGGCGTTGAGCCCCCGGGCGACCTGGACGCGGACGATCCCGACCTCGCGGGGATCGAGGCGATCGAGGAAGGCTGCGGCGAGGTCGGGCGGGACGGCCGAACCGCCCGGCAGGTCCTCTGCGCCGAAGAGGTACCCGAGCGCCATCCGGTACGGCTTCCTCACCGCGAGCGCGCCGCCCGGCATCGGCGCGAGCCCGAACCGCGCGACCCGCCGGTAGCCCACGAGGTCGGCGACGAGCACCTCGCCGCCCCAGAACGTCCCGTCGTCACCCATCCCGAGACCGTCGTACGCGACGCCGATGAAGGGATCGGCGCAGCCGTGCTCCGCGGCGGCCGAGACGACGTGCGCGTGGTGGTGCTGGACGGCGATCCGGCGGGCGGCCGGGAAGTGGTCGACGGCGTACTGGGTCGACAGGTAGGCGGGGTGGAGGTCGTGGACGACCCAGTCGGGTCGCAGGTCGAGCAGGCGGGCGAGGTGGGCGAGGTTCTCCTCGAACGCTCGATGCACGAGGAGGTCCTCGAGGTCGCCTGTGTGCGGCGCCACATGCGCGCGCGTCCCGCGGGCGAGCGTGAACGTGTGCTTGAGCTCCGCGCCGACCGCGAGGAGGGACGCGGGCGTCGCGACCGGCAGGTCGAGCGGGTCGGGGGCGTAGCCACGGCCGCGGCGGATGACCGACTCGCGCACCTGCGTGCCCACCGCGATGACCCGCGTCACCGAGTCGTCATACCGGGCGCGGATCCGCCGGTCGTGCGCGAGGAACGCGTCGGCGATCCCCCCGAGCCGTTGGAGCGCATCGGCGTCGTCGATGGCGATCGGCTCGTCGGAGGCGTTCCCGCTCGTGAGGACGATCGGCCGATCCGCGGCGGCCATGAGGAGGTGGTGAAGCGGCGTGTAGGGGAGGAACAGGCCGACGCGGCGATCGCCGTTGGTGACCTCGGGCGCGATCGGCGCGGCGTCGCGGAGGCGCACGAGCACGATCGGGCGCGCCGGCGAGGTGAGGAGCGCCTCCTCCGCCGGTCCGACGACCGCGAGGGTCCGGGCGACGGCGATGTCGCGGGCCATCACCGCGAACGGCTTGGCCCACCGCCTCTTGCGGTCCCGGAGCCGCGTGACGGCGGCCGCGTCCGTCGCGTCGCACGCGAGGTGGTACCCGCCGAGGCCCTTGATCGCGACGATGCGGCCGGCGCGGAGGTCGTCCACGGCCGCGGCGAGCGCGCCTTCGTCGCGGGCCGTCGGCGCGGCGGGGCCGGTGGGCGCGGCGCTGCCGTGGGTCGGCGCCCTGCTCCTGGCGCTG
>JBAWVU010000522.1:0-1765 GCA_037147135.1 Chloroflexota bacterium | reverse complement strand
CCCCAGGCGCCCACCCCGATGCACTCGACGTCGAGATAGCCGAGGCCGGGGATCCACGTGGAGGCGGCGCCGCCGGCGAGGTCCTCGAGGACGGCGAGGTAGTCGGCCTCCGTCTCGATGACCCCCTCGTAGAGGTCGTAGACCATGGCCACGGGGTCGTAGATCCACGCGATGTAGAGGAGGCCCGTCATGGGCCACTCAGCGCCGAGCCCGGTGAAGTAGTACCCCGAGCCGGCCTGGCCGAAGACGTTGCCCGTGGTGTACGCATCGATGATGTAGTAGTCCTCGCCCCAGACGACGGCCGGCTTGGTCTCTGCCCGCGCCGACGTCTTCGCCTTGAGCGCCAGGTCCACGGCGTCCCGCGGCGCCGTCGCCCGCGATGCCGGCAAGGGGCCGAGGTAGCACGGGGACTGCGTCTGCTGTCGCCCGATGATCTTCCCGGCAGCGCCCATCGCCTTCATCGCGCCGACGGTGGTCTCATCCGCCGGGCAGTTCGTCGCGATCGTCTGGATACCGTACGACACGCCGCGTGCGCCGATCTTGACCGACGCCGGGCCGCCCGCGCTCACCGGGGCGGCGATGAACACCGTGAGCAGCGCCACGCTCATCGCGGCGGCGATCAGGGTGCGGATCTTCATATCCCTCTCTCCCTCTTCGGTTGATGGCGCATCAACGATAGCCCATGCGCAGGTCCGGGGGTAGCCCCTACCTTCGGGTCATCGACAGTCGGATGCCCTCGGCGGCGCCAGCAGCCTTGGTAACTCGATGCCGACCTCCCGTCCAGCCCGTGCGAACAGTACACCCCGTGTCCGCTCGGAGACATGATATTGCACAGCGTGGCCCGTCGCGACGCCGTTCTCACGTGCCGAATGTCACACGAGAGCTCATGCAGATGGATGAGCTCCGAGCGGCCTTTCCGGTCGCCACCGGCGCGCGGGCGTGGCACGATAGCGTCGGTCCCGGCGGGGGAGTAGCTCAGCTGGTCAGAGCAGACGTCTTATACACGTCCGGTCGATGGTTCGAGTCCATCCTCCCCTACCACTCGCCGGTCAGCGGTCGGCGAGACGCCGCACGTTCTCTGGCAGCGCGATCCCGGGTCGCAGGCCGCTCGCCGCCTTCGGCGGCCCGAACGCGAGCCGGACGGGGATGGTCCCGGCCCAGACGGGCCACATCTCGTCGCCGGGGTCGTCGGCCAGGCCACCGTCGCGGATCTTGGCCGACGCCTCGTCGAGCGACAGCGAGACGACGGCGGTCGCATCGAGCTCCTTCTCCGTCATCGGCCGGAGCTCCGTCGCGCGGCCCGGGACGAGCGCATCGATGAAGGCGTCGAGCGCGTGCGCCTTGTCCTTGCCGACCACGGGCGTCGCCACGCCGATGACGACGACCGACCGATAGTCGGCCGCGTGGTTGCAGCCGGAGCGGGCGAGCTCGATCGAGTCGATGAGCGAGACGGTCAGGCAGACCGAGGCGCCCGAATCGATGACGCGGATCATCCGGCTCGCCGCGGACCCATGCCAGTAGACGCGGTCGCCTTCGCGCCAGTAGAGCGTGGGGATGACATACGGCTGGCCGTCCACGACGAAGCCAACGTGCGCGACGAGCCCCGCATCGAGGATCTCCCGGATCGTGGCCCGCTCGTAGTGGCCGCGATCCGGCTTCCGCCGGACACGGACGCGATCGGAGGGGGCGTCGGGACGGTGGCCGCGGGATGTGGGCGGGTGGTCGGACATGGGTGGCCTCGGTGGCGCGGTCGATGGTGGGGCGG
>JBAWVU010000521.1:0-1770 GCA_037147135.1 Chloroflexota bacterium | reverse complement strand
GCGTGAGCGGCACCGCGGTCCCGACTCCCGCTTCCATGGAGGCCACGTCCCCGGCGCGGCCTCCGTCGCCCCGCCCCGAACCGACACAGGAGGGGACCTCGATGCCGACCGACACGACGCCATCGGCCCCGTTCGCGCTCACGAGCCCTGCCTTCTCCGACGGCGCGCGATGCCGGGCCGCTACTCGTGCGACGGCCGCGACGTGTCGCCGCCGCTCACGTGGTCCGGCGTGCCCCTCGGCACGAAGGCGCTCCTGCTGAGCGTCACCGACCTTGACGCCCGCGGCTTCGTCCACTGGGTCGCCTGGGACCTGGTTCCCGATCTCGGCGGCCTGGCGGAAGGCGCGTCCGGCGCGTTGCCGGACGGCGCCGTGGAAGGACGGAACGACTTCGGCCGCATCGGCTGGGGCGGCCCGTGCCCTCCCTCGGGCACGCATCGGTACGCCTTCACGTTGACGGCGCTGCCCGCGCCGCTCCGGCTGCCGCGCAGCACGGGGCTGGCGGCGGTGCAGCGTGGGGCCGCCGGCGCCACGCTCGGCGAGACCAGCCTCGTGGGGACGTATCGGCGCTGATCCCCACCGGGGCCGGGGGCAGACGGTGGGTCAGCCCGACGGGAAGCGTCCGGGTCGCGTCAGCCGGCCGTCCGTGGTCGGCCTGCGAGGTGCCTCGGTACGCCGGTCGGGTCAGACGGCCCGTGCGTGAGACGAGGGCCATCACGAACTCTCGGCCTCTGAGGGTCGCGGCGCCGGCAGTCTGACGACCGTGCGGTCGGGGCGCTCGTTCGGCTCGTCCCGTCGGGTGGGACCAACACCCGCCCGACGCCGGCGCCGTCGCCCTGGCTGACCCGGGAGAGCGACCTCACGCGCGCAGGGCGGCGCGCACGATCCCGGCCAGCCGGTGCATGTCCTCCTCGTCGTAGCGCTGGTCGCAGTGGACCGAGAGGATCCGCCTCGAGAGGTCGGCGTCCGCTCGACCGGCTCCGCGATCCCGCGACGGGTCGAGGGGCCAGAGCACGGTGGGGACCACGGCCCGCTCGACGAGCGCCCGCTCAGCGCGGTCCCGATGCTCCTCGGAGCCGAAGACGACGGTGAACGCGAAGGCGACGCCTCCGGCCGGCGGCAGCAGGACACGCGCCTGGCGCGGCAGCTCCACCTCACGCACGAGGATCTCGAGGTTGCGGCGCCTCCGCTCCCGCCATGCGTCCGCCGGCATGTGCGACAGGAGGGCCCGGGACACGGGCGCGATCCCGGGAGGTGCCGTCGAGTCGGCGTGCCGCGCCGCGCTGCGTGCAAGGGCGCGGAACCGCAGGCGCTCGTCGGCGGGCCCGGCTCGCTCGTCGCGCCGGAGGAGCGCCGCCGATAGGCGTTCGAGCGCCGGCCCGGCTCGGACGTCCACCCCCGACGGCTCCGGGGGGACCTCCCTACCCCGGGGCGACCAGACGGCCCCGCCGTCGGGGATCGGGAGGGTCTTGCGAAGCGACGCGAACGCGTAGTCCGCGCGGCTCTCGCGCGCCCAGGCGGATCCGAGGTCGTGCGAGTGGTCCTCGACGACGACGGCGCCGCGGAGGGCCACGAGGGCGGCATCCGGTCCGCTCCGGATCCCGAGCTGGTTGGCGACCACGACGACATCCCCCGGCCCTGCGGGGATCCTCTCGACGGCCGGAGGCGCCGTCAGGACGTGGTCGGGGTACACGCGGAGCTCGATCTCGCCCGCCACGAGGGCGCAGAGAGCGGCTGGGACCTCCGGGCAGTAGTAGCTGGGGAGCCAGACC
>JBAWVU010000520.1:0-1770 GCA_037147135.1 Chloroflexota bacterium | reverse complement strand
CCCCTCGGCCTCATGAACCCGGGCTCGCTGTTGCCGGCCGAGCCGGCACCCCCCGACTCGCACCGATAGTCGAACCGACAGTCACACCGACAGGAGCATGGACATGTCGACATCGCTCGTCCTCGCCATCGATGCCGGGACCACCGGGATCCGCACCATCCTCTACGACCGCCGCGGCCGGGAGGTCTCGAGCGTCTACCGCGAGTTCACGCAGATCACGCCGGCTCCCGGCCTGCTCGAGCACGACGCGGAGGAGATCTGGGCGGTCACGTGCGGCCTCATGTCGGAGACGATGGCACGCGCCGGGGCGGACGCGAG
Organism: Chloroflexota bacterium; assembly: GCA_037147135.1. GTDB lineage: Bacteria > Chloroflexota > Limnocylindria > Limnocylindrales > CSP1-4 > CAIYQJ01. The sequence continues at coordinate 1,452 of JBAWVU010000520.1, read as the reverse complement.
CGAGGTGGCCGCGATCGGGGTGACCGGACAGCGCGCGACCACCCTCGTCTGGGAGACGGCCACCGGGCGGCCGCTCTACCACGCGCTGGTCTGGCAGGACCTCCGGACGTACGAGCGCTGCCTCGAGCTGACCCCGCTGGTCGGGTTCCCGGTCAGCCCGCTCGCCTCGCTCACGAAGATCGAGTGGCTGCTGCAGAACGTCCCGGGTGCCCGCGAGAAGGTGCTCGCCGGCGACGCGCTCGTCGGCACGCTGGACAGCTGGCTCATCTGGAAGCTCACGGGCGGCGGCGCGTTCGTCACCGATGCGTCCAACGCCTCGACCACCTCACTCTGGGACCCGGCGACGGGAGACTGGTCTCCGGGCCTGGCCGGCCTGCTCGGCCTGCCGGTGGAACGGCTCGCGGCCGTCTCGCCGTCCAGCGCGGTGTACGCCGACGCCGACCCCGACCTGTTCGGGGGCGTCCGCGTGCCGGTGGCCGCCTCCGCGGGCGACCAGCAGGCCGCGATGTTCGGCCAGCTCTGCCTCCAGCCCGGAGACGGCAAGGCCACCTTCGGGACGTCCGTCATGGTCGATGTGAACACGGGCCGGGAATGGGTGAACGGGAAGGGAGGCTACGCGCTCGGCCTGTGGCGCCTGGGCCGGACCGATTCGTACCTCCTCGAGGGAACCGTCATCACCGGCGGCGCGGTCGTCGGCTGGGGGAACACGCTGCGGCTGCTGGAATCGCCGGCGGAGAGCCAGGCGCTGGCGGCGTCGGTGCCCGACGCGGGCGGCGTGGCGTTCGTGCCGGCGCTGCAGGGCCTCGGCTCGCCGTACATGGACCCATCCGCGAAGGGCGCCCTGCTCGGCCTGACGCGCGCCACCACCAGGGCACACGTCGCGCGCGCCCTCCTCGAGGGCGTGGCGTTCCGCACCCGCGAGGTCGTGGAGGCGTTGCGCGCCGATTCGCCGACGCCGGCGTTCGCCAGCCTCCGGGTGGACGGAGGCATGGCGTCCAACGACCTGTTCCTCCAGGCGCTGGCCGATGTGCTGGGCATCCCGGTGGAACGACCGAGCACGAACCAGGCCACCTCGCTCGGCATCGCCTACCTGGCGGGCCTGGCGGTGGGGTTCTGGCAGGACGTCGAGGCGATCAGGGAGACGCGACTTCCCGGCATGGCCTTCGAGCCCGGGCCGGGCGCGGCGGGCCTCGAGGAGCGCTACCGGGCGTGGCTGCACGCGGTCGAGGCCGTGCGCGCCTATGCCGCCGCGACGCGGTAGCCGCCGCGACGCGGCAGGAGGGCGAGGGGCATGATCGGCCATCCATCCGGCCTGGCCGAGCGCCTCACGGCGCTCGAGGCCATGACACGCCGCCGGCTCGACCTGCTGGTCGTCGGCGGCGGCATCACCGGCTGCGGCCTGGCGCGCGACGCCGCGCTCCGCGGCCTCTCCGTCGGCCTCGTCGAGAAGGT
>JBAWVU010000519.1:0-1773 GCA_037147135.1 Chloroflexota bacterium | reverse complement strand
CCTTTGGTAGACTCTGGGGGTATTCGCGCGGCTCGAACCGGGAGATCCGTTGGCCATCGCTTTGGAGGTCCTGCTGATCGTCCTCGTCCTCGTCGCGATAGCGGCGCTGTCCGTGACGATCTGGGCGCTGGTGCGGGCGGTCGACACGATGGCCTCGGTCAAGCAGCTTGCGGACGACACCGACCGCGACCTCGTCCCGCTGATGGCCAAGGCGGACGCCACCCTCGACTCCGTCAACGCGGAGCTGAGCAGGGTGGAGGGCGTCGTCTCCCAGGTCCGCGAGGTCACCGACTCGGTTGTCGAGACCAAACGTGCGGCCGACCGCGTGGTGGACGAAGCCGCCGTGGGAGCGGTCAGGATAGGGCGCTCGATCGCGGAGGCCTGGCGAAAGCGCAAAGCACAATAGGGGCGTCGGGCCAGCGATGCCCGGCGGCCACAGGAAGGCACGGCCGATGACCGATCATCTCAAGCTCACGGTGCCGGCGCGCGACGAGTTCGCGCGCACGGTCCGCCTGACGGCGGCGGCGCTTGCGAGCAGGCTCGACATGTCGCTGGACGACGTCTCCGACGTGCGCATCGCGGTGGAGGAGGCCTACTTGCTCGTCCTGGCCTGCGCCACCCCCGGCGACCCCGTGACCTTTGATTTCACCCTTGCCCCGGGGGAATTCTCCGTCGACGTCGGTCCTCTCGACGTCAAGTCGGACTCGTTCCTCGAATCCCCGGATGTCAAGTACGCGCGCTTCATCCTCGAGGGTGTCTGTGACTCGTTCGAGCTCGCCGATGTCGGCGGTTCGCGCCGCGTGCGTCTGACGAAGCGGGCGAGCCGATGACGATCGACCCGTACCAGCCGCGCGCCCAGCGCCGGGCCTCCCGCAAGCTCACGTGGGACAAGGCCCGGACCCGCGAGCTCTTCCTCATCTATCGCGAGAGCGCCGACGAGGCCGCCCGCGACGAGCTCGTCACGATGTATCTGAATCTGGTGAAGTATCTCGCCCACAAGTTCCGCAACCGCGGCGAGCCCATCGACGACCTGGTGCAGGTGGGGACCATCGGCCTGATCAAGGCGATCGACCGGTTCGACGTTGACCGCATCCCCGAGGGCAGCACCAAGACCATCGAGTTCACGACCTACGCGACCCCGACGATCGTCGGCGAGCTGAAGCGCTACTTCCGCGACAAGGGCTGGGCCGTGAAGGTCCCGCGCCGGCTGCAGGAGCTCTCCTTCAAGGTGAACCAGGCGGTCGACGCCCTTACGCAGCGCGAGCAGCGTTCGCCCACCGTCATCGAGATCGCGGCCTATCTCGGGGTCACGCCCGAGGAGGTCGTCGAGGCGATGGAGACCTCCGAGGCGTACAACCTCGTCTCGCTGGACAGCGACCGCAACTCGGACGGAAACGACTCGTTCTCGATCCTTGAGTACATCGGCGAGGACGACAAGCTGATGATGGTCGTCGAGGATCGCACGACGCTGGCGGCCGCGCTGAAGTTCCTGACGCCCCAGGAGCAGCGCGTGCTCTACCTGCGCTTCTTCGAGGGACTGACCCAGACCGAGATCGCGCGTCAGCTCGACATCTCGCAGATGCAGGTCTCGCGTCTACTTCGCAAGACGCTGCGCCTGCTCAGGGAGAACCTTGTGAGCGAAGAGCCCGGAGGCCTCGAATGAGCGATCCGACTCCTCGCGCGATGACCATCGACGACCACGTTCCCGGCACGCGCGAGATGTGGTTCAGGCGCGGCGCGATCGTCTGGACGATCATCGGCGTCCTGCTGCTC
>JBAWVU010000518.1:0-1773 GCA_037147135.1 Chloroflexota bacterium | reverse complement strand
CGCGACGAGATCATCCGGGACCTCACGGAGGGCGTGGCGGTCCGCGACACGGAGGACCTGGCGGTCTTCGGCCGCGGGTCGGGCGACGAAAGCCCGTCGGGGGGCCCGGGTTCCACCGAGCGCGTCCGGGCAGGCGTCATCGGCGAGATCGGCACATCCGATCCGATCGACCCGCGGGAGGCCCGCGTCCTCCGGGCCGCCTGCGCAGCCCAGCGTGAGACCGGCACGACCCTCTACGTCCATCTCGATCCGTGGGGCCGGGCCGGCCACGCCGTCCTCGACGCGTGCGAGGCGGCCGGCGTGGACCTCGACCGCGTCGTCCTCGCCCACCTCGACGCGTCGCTGCCGGACCATGCGTACCACCGGTCCCTCGCCGCTCGCGGGGCGTGGATCGGCTACGACATCTGGGGGGACGAGGACGCGTACGGCGGCCGCGGCATGCCCACCGATGACCTCCGGATCGCCGGTGTCCTCGTCGCGCACCTCGACGGCTGGGAGGATCGGCTCCTCGTGTCGCAGGACGTCTGCCTGAAGAGCCAGCTCCGCGCGTTCGGCGGACCCGGGTACGACCATTTGCTCGTCGACGTGCGACCTCGGCTGGAGGCGGCCGGGCTCGATCCGCTGGAGGTCGACGCCCTCCTCGTGGACAATCCGAGGCGAGCGCTCACCGGCGCCGCCGTCTGACGCACCCGGCACGGCCGCTCGCGGCGCGGCGGCCGTCGCGACCATCGACCCGGCGGCCACCCCGGTGCGACCCGGCGGCCACCCAGCCCGACCCGACACGAGGACGAGCCCGATGAAGGATCCGATGAACGAGTACCGCGGGATGCGGGTCTCCGTCGCCGACGGTCGCGCCGAGGTGGCACGCATCACGCGCGAGGCGGAGGTGAGCGTCGCTCTCGACCGTGGGAAGCGCCGGGAGCCTGCGCTCGCCACCGGACTCGCGTTCTTCGACCACATGCTCGAGATGATCGCGTGGCACGGCGGCTTCAACCTCGACGTGACGTTCGCGAAGAAGACGTACGCGCTCCGCCACGTGGTCACTGAGGACATCGGGATGGCGCTGGGCCTCGGCGTGAGCGCGCTCCTCCGCGAGGCCATGGCGGATGGCGTGGAAGGCTCGTCCTCGGCGTCGATGGCGATGGACGAGGCACTCGCCTCCTGCGCGCTCTCGTTCGAGGGACGGTCCATGCACTTCATCGACCGGGACTCGCCCGGGTCGCAGCTCGAATGGGTCGAGGACATGCTGGGGGCGGACATGGTCGCCTTCTACGAGGGCTTCGCCCAGGGCGCGCGCTGCACGCTCCGGCTGAAGGTGAGCGAGGGGAAGGACCCGCACCACTCGTGGGAGGCGGCGGCCAGGGCGTTCGCGGTCGCGCTCCGCCGCTGCTTCGACCCGATGCCGTTCCGGGCGGGGCTCACCGCCGGCGTGAAGGGGACGCTCGACTGATGCCGGCCGCTGGCGAACGGCCGAGCGGGTCGGCCGGCGACGGGCTTCCCGACGGGACGGGTGATCCGGCCGCCGGCATGCGGTTCGTCGGCCGGACGGCGCTCATCACCGGTGGCTCGAGCGGGATCGGGCGGGCGGTCGCGCGCCGCCTCGCCCGCGAGGGCGCGGCCGTCATGCTCGTGGGCCGCGACCCGGCGAAGGTCGCGGAGGCGGTCACCGAGGTGCGTGCCGCCGCCGAGGCGGGAGCGATGGCTCGCGGCGGCGGGGCGGCGCGCGGCGGCGGGGCAGCGCGCGGCGGCGGTCTCGCGGCCCCGGTCGACGGG
>JBAWVU010000517.1:0-1788 GCA_037147135.1 Chloroflexota bacterium | reverse complement strand
GTTCGCCTCACGGACGACGCGGGTACTGACACGACGCCGGCGCTCTTCAGCATCTCGGCGACCCAGGGAACCGCCGACGTCACCGCGGGGAACTCGGACTTCTCCTACGTCAGGCCCTCGTTGACGGTCGCGCCATGCACCATTGCCAACGGCCTCCCCTTGAACCTGGTCTCCGAGTTCGAGCTGTTCGGCAAGAACTCACCCCAGCTGGCGGTCGACAAACAAGGCATCACGCCACGCTCAGAGGTGGGGCCAGTTCCGAGCGTCATTCCCACCTGACGGTGGACAACGTGCTGTGCGAGGGTACCGACTCCTCGAAGCTGCCTCCGACGGCCCCTCGATCCTGACGGCTCCCCCCAGTCCACAGCCCGTGCGGTGGCTCAACCCGCAGGCGCATCTTGACACCAGCGTCGACCTGGTCGATGGCTCGCGCGCCCGAAGGGCGTGGAGCGTGCAGGAACCGGCGTCGTGATCGAGGGCGCGGGGAGACGCGCCGATGTGTTCCGATGCGTTCCGACCGCCCGAGCGGATCGCCGGCGGAGGTCCCGCTGCTCCTCGGCCGGCCCCATTCCTGGCGCGCAGTCCGCCCACGTCTATACTCCCGACCTCGCGCTGGGTCGGCGTCCCCGCCATCAGGCATCCAGGCGCGCGTCCCGAAGGAGTCGGCATGCCGAGAATGGTCATCACCCACGCGGTCGTGGACATCGAGCAGTGGCTGAAGGGCAAGGCGGAGCGTGCCTCCTTGATCTCGACCGTCGCCACGGACGTGACGGACCACGTCGCGCTCGATGGGAGCAAGTCCGTCGCCATCACCGGCGACGCCCACGACATCGCGGACGTCCAGGCGATGCTCGCCTTGCCGTCGCCCGAGTTGGCGGACGCCATGCAGCGCCACGGCGTCCTCCCCCCGGTGACGGTCTACATCGAGAAGTAGGGCCTACCCCAGAAGACCCGGGCGCCGCGAGACCGTAAGACTCTCGCGGCGTTCCCCCCGAGTCGGCGTCCCCGCCGTTCGGGGGATCAACAAGGAGACGGTATGAACCTCAACAGCATCCTCATCGGATCCGAGGATCCGCAGCGCCTGGCGGACTACTACACCAAGCTCTTCGGTGCGCCCGGGTGGCACGAAGGCGGCTTCAGCGGATGGCAGATCGGAAGCGGCTTCATCACCGTGGGGCCGCATGACGAGGTCAAGGGCGGCAACGTGGAGCCGGGCAGGTTGATCTGGAACATCGAGTGCGCCGACGTGAAGGGCGACTTCGAGCGGCTCAAGGCTGCCGGTGCGGCGGTCGTCCGGGAGCCCTACCAGCCGGGCGAGGCGCCCGACGTGTGGATCGCCACGCTCTCCGATCCCGACGGCAACTACTTCCAGCTCCTCAGCCCGATGATGATGTAGCCCCGCCAGTCGCGACTCGAGGCGGACCGGGTCACGCTCGGCGTCGATGGCCGGGCTTGACGGCCAGGGCGTCGGCCCTGCGCGAACGACCGCAGGACGAGTGGCGAATCGCACGCGGGACTTGACACCCGGCTCCCTCGGCGACGATGGCGACGGCGCGAGGGCCCGATCGATACGTGGCCCGGACCGCGCGTCGTGCCCGACGGCCTGACCATCCCCGCCGGCCGCTGCTACCGTGTCGAGACTACTCAACCGCACCCGGGCAGCCGCGCGTTCCGCCGATGCCGGGCGTGCCCGCCGCCGCCGGGGGTCCCCCATGCGCTCCATCTCGCCCCGCATCCCGCTCGTCGGCCGTCCGTGTCGCCGCCTCGCCGCGCTCGCCGGGGCGCTCC
>JBAWVU010000516.1:0-1791 GCA_037147135.1 Chloroflexota bacterium | reverse complement strand
GGTACACGGTGCTGACGATGCGGAGCCACACCTCGTCGTCGCGGCGCAGGATCTCCGCGTCGGCGAGGTCGCGGCCGAACATGTCGGGGATGACGATCGTCATCCCCGACGAGCGTGTCACTCGCCCCCGGGTCCGCGATCGTCGAGATGCCCGGGCTCCCGTAGCGAACGTATCCGGGCAGGTCGGGCACGGCGGCGAGCAGGAGGCCGGGGTCGCTCTTCGTCCAGACGGCGGAGACGGACGACTCGTTCACGCGGAGCCAGGTCTCGCCCGGGCGCGCGCTCCAGGCCGCGGACGAGGCCGGGCGAGCTCCGGTGCGGCCCCCCTGCCCGCCCGTCACCGGCCGCCGGCACTCGCCCCGTCGTCGCGGCCCGACTCGACGACGGTCGTCGGTGCGTTGTGGATCGCCGGGATCGACCCGAGGCGTCCCGCCTGGTAGTCGTCGAACGCCTGCATGACCTCCTCGCGGGTGTTCATGACGAACGGTCCCATCCAGGCGACGGGCTCCCGGATCGGCCGTCCGCCGAGGACGAGGACGTCGAGGTTCGGGCTCCGGCTCTCCCGGGTCGCGTCGGCGTCGATCGTCACCGCGTCCCCGGGTCCGAAGACGGCGAGCTGGCCGGTCGCGATCGGCCTCCGCTCGAGCCCGACGGAGCCGCGACCCGCGAGGACGTACGCGAGCGCGTTGTGGTCGACGCTCCAGGGCAGCGAGAGTCGCGCGCCCGGCGCCAGGGTCGCGTGGACGAGCGTCATCGGCGTGTACGTGGAGCCCGGACCGGCGTGCCCGGCGACCTCTCCTGCGATGACCCGCACGAGGGCACCGCCATCGCCGGACGAGATGAGCGCGACCTCACCGGCGCGGAGGTCCTGGTACCGCGGCGGCGACCACTTGAGGCTCCGCGGCAGGTTCACCCAGAGCTGGATGCCGTGGAACAGCCCGCCGGAGATCACGAGCGCCTCGGGCGGCTTCTCGATATGGAGGATCCCGGCCCCGGCGGTCATCCACTGGGTGTCGCCGTTCGTGATGACGCCGCCTCCGCCGTTCGAATCGCTGTGCTCGAACGTGCCGTCCATCATGTACGTGACGGTCTCGAACCCTCGATGCGGGTGCCACGGCGTGCCCTTGGGCTCGCCCGGGGCGTACTCCACCTCGCCCATCTGGTCCATGTGGACGAAGGGGTCGAGCTCCGCGAGGTCGACGCCGGCGAATGCGCGCCGTACCGGGAAGCCCTCGCCCTCGAGTCCGCGCGGGGCGCTCGTGACGCCGCGAACGGCTCGGTGGCGGGCGCCGATCGGGTCCGGGTCGGGGATCCGCGGCAGCACGGTGATGTCGTCGACGGTGATGGCGGGCACGAGGATGGTCCCTTCCCATGTCGGGTCGCGTGTCGGCCCATATCGTTGAGGAGGCAACTATCCCATGCGGCAACGGACCCGTCAATCCGGGGCCGGCCGGGCGCGGGTGCTACGCTGCGGCCGTCGAGCGCAGCTGCAGGTGGGTCGATGGGCACGATCGAACCGGCGAGATCACTGACTCAATGTCCCGGGCGGGCGCGGCCTGCCGGGGCCGATCGGCCTCCCTCGTCGCGGTGACGACGCCTCGCCTACCGCGGATCGCCTGGGCCGTCATTCGGCTCGCCCCCGCTCGACTCCCGGTCACTCGACGCGCCGCCATTCGGCTCGTCGCCGCCTCCGCGCTCGTCGTGGCCCTCGGTGGGATGCCGCTCGGGAGCCCGCCGGGATCGCTGGCGCCGTCGACCGCCTACGCAGCCGCGACGTGCACAGGCTGGTCG
>JBAWVU010000515.1:0-1800 GCA_037147135.1 Chloroflexota bacterium | reverse complement strand
GAGCTCGTGCGCTCGATCGGCGCAGACCACGTCATCGACTACACCCGGACGGACGTGGCCACGGCCGCGGAACGATACGACGTCATCCTCCAGCTGGCCGGGACCGCGTCGCCGCGACGCCTCCGCCGCGCGCTCGCGCCGGGCGGCACGCTCGTGCTGAGCAGCGGCCAGGGCCGGCTGGTGGGCGTGGACCGGATCCTCGCCGCCACCGTGCTCGACCCCTTCGTCCGCGAGCGCCTCGTGGCCTTCGTGACGAAGGAGAATGGGACGGATCTCGGGATCCTCGCGGACATGATCGCGGCCGGGCAGGTGCGCCCGGTCATCGATCGGACGTACCCGCTGGCGGAAGCGGCGGATGCGTTCCGCTATCTCGAGGCCGGGCATGCGCGCGGCAAGGTCGTCATCGCGGTCTGAGGCGCCCGAGGGTCGAGCTGCCCCCAGGGCGCGCCCGAGGAAGAGTCACCACCACGGTGAAGCGGAACGAGGGGACAGAGGCCATGGCTGACGTGAGGATCATCCTCGCCGGGCTGTGGGTGGCGGTGATGCTCACCTACCTCCTGGGGGACGTGTTGCGCGTGTTCGCCGGCGACATAGTCCCGGGCGAGATCGGGGGCCACAAAGCGAGCCAGGGGATGTGGCTGGGGATCGCGGCGATCATGCTGGTCCCGATCGTCATGGTCGTCCTTTCCCTGACGTTGCCGTACCCCGCGATCGGCTGGGTCAGCATCGGCGTGGCAGTGCTCGTCGTCGTCTTCAATCTCTTCGGCTTGCCCTACGTCGGCTGGTACGACAACTTCCTGATCCTCGTGAGCATCGTCTTCAACGCATTGATCGTCTGGTACGCATGGACGTGGATGTCCGCGGCTGCCTGACCTTGTCGCCCGAAGGACATGGGTCACCCTGATCGCCACGGACGGACGTGGTACGTCTCGGTGAAGCCGCAGCCCGCGTAGAGCGCGTTCGCCGCCTCGTCCTCGCCGGAGTCGACCGATGCCGTTCGGCCGCCCCGTGCAGCGAGCCGTCGCAGGCCCTCCAGGATCAGACCACGAGCGAGGCCGGCGCGTCTGTGGTCCGGATGCGTGCACACCGGCTCGAGGACGCCGTGGCGATCGTCTGGGTCATACGTGAGGCCGGCGTGCGCGGCGAACGACCTATCGGCGGCCACCGCGACGAGGTTGAGCTCGTGCGCGAACGAGGGAGAGCGGTCCATGAACGTCCGGTACTCCCGCGCGGTGTGGATCGTGCGGCCGAAGGCGGCGTTCAGGAGCGCGGCCATGCGCGCGCAGTCCTCGTCCGTCCCCTCGGTCGCGCGCATCCGGTAGGGCTCGACGAGCGCGGGCGGCTCCTGGGGCGGCCGGTCGTCGGTGCGCGGCCACCGGTGCCAGCCGCCCTCGTCCTCCGGCGCGTAGCCGCGCTCCGTGAGCAGCCGGCGGCGAAACTCGTCGGCGTCATCCACGAGGAAGGCGAGCGACCGAATTCCGCCGGCTCCCGCAGGCACGGCGAGATGCTGCTCCGCCCAGGACACCATCGCCGGCTCGAGATGCCGGTGGTCGGGGTCCAGCTCCAGGAAGGCCTCGCCGGGCGATTCCGGGTGGAAAGCCCCGAGAAGTCGGCCGTCGAGCGTCTCCCACAGGCCCACGACGCGCCCCAGCTCCGGGTGACCCGGGGGCTCCTCGGCGTGGAACCGCCAGCCGTCCCAGCGTCGGATGTCCCAGTTCCAGCCGGGGCTGACCTTCGCGTGGGTCTCGATCAGCAGCGAGCGGACGCGCCACCAGTCCCGCTCGTCACGCAGAGGCCGAG
>JBAWVU010000514.1:0-1811 GCA_037147135.1 Chloroflexota bacterium | reverse complement strand
CGTAGGCACGCTCCCCTTCGGCTCCTGCGTCGGCGGCTCGTTGGCGCTGCCCGCCGGGGACTACACGATCTTCGTCTACACGCTCGCGACGGCGCCCGGGACCATTCGCATCAATGCGTGGTCGTTCTCCGGCCCCCGGTAGGGGCGAGAAGGGGTGACACCGATGGACATCCTCTCGAGCCTCCGCGGCGAGCCGGCATCCCCGCCGCGGGAGGCACGCCTGATCTATTGCAGACGACTCACGGGGGCCGTCGCCGGCTTGATGATCGTCGCAGCCGTCGGCGCGCCAGCCGTCACAGCGACGGTGTGGGACGCGCCCGAGCGGCCGCCGCAGATGGGGGTGCTCCGCGCCGTCGGCCGGTGGATCGTCGTGTCCGCCCGCTGGCCCGAAGCGCGTGCCGGAGGGCGATGCGACTGGCGCCTGGAGGACGCCGACGGGGTCGCATCGCGGAAGCTCGGCGTAACCGAGGCGGTCGACGGTGGGTGCCGCCCGATCGCCCTCCGTGCATCCCTGGCGCCGGCCGTCGTCGTGATGCTCTACGACGGTCCGCCCGGCTCCGGCGCGATCGCGGAGGGTCACATTCGCGTGGTGGTCCGCACGTGCTGAGAGCGTGGCAAGAGAGACTCCCGGGTGTCTGCGCTACCCTCGGTCGCCGAGATCCCTACCAGAGGGTGCCCCGGTACGCGAGCTTCCACACGTTCGGCGAAGCCTCGCCGAGGACGAACGGGGAATACCCGCCGCCGGGGTCGTCGGTACGCTCCGGTACATCCTCGAGGACTTTGCCGGACGCATCGACGACGGTGCCCGATTTCGCGACTCGGGCTACGACCTGGATGAAACCATCCCGCCGTGTCCCAGTGTGGAAGGCTCCATCCCCCGCCTCGCCGGGAACCGGATCGCCAACGATCTGGTATTTGGCCCTTACGACGAGACCGTCGACGACAGCGCCCGAGATCTAGTTCGTCTCGGCCATGAGTATCGCCTCGAGACTGCTGTCGTAGAAGTACGTCTTGAGCCGATCGGTGTCGCCGTCGATGTACGAAGAACGGATCGCTTCCAACGTGCCGGCGAGGAACGCCCGAACGGCGGCCGTGTCATGTGGGTCGGACAGGACGGTGATGATCGCTTCTGCCGACGGGGATGGTTGTCCAGCAGACGCTTCCGGGGTAACACTGGCAGCCGGGATCGGCGACCTGTCGGGGATGACGACGGGCGATGCGGAGGGGACGGCTCGGCTGACACGGAGCGGCGAGGTGACTGGCTCGGTCTGGGGCTGCGGCGTCGTGGCCGACGGAGCGCCGCCCGGATCCGGTGGGCTGGTGGCCGGCGCAGCGCTCGGCGCCGCCGATGCGCAACCGGCGAGCACGATGCCGGAGATGAGCGTCGCTGCGAGTCTCGTCATCACGTTCCTGATTCCTTTCGCGCCGGGCCGGGTCGCGCGGCGGCGATCCTTGGCCGCCCGTGGAACTCCGTTGAGGCGAAGCGCCGGTGGCTGCCGTATCCACCCGCGACGAGCGCGTGGCCGTCGGGCAGGAAGGTGGCGGTGTGGGACATGCGTCCGCTGGTCATCGGGATGGTCCGGCGACGAAGCTGCCTTCGCGCTGACGACGCATCACTGCGGCCTCCCGGGCGATCCCGACGGTCGGTATCCCGGTGCGTGGTCGAGCGACGTCGAATGCGGATCCTGGAGGAAGTGCCGCGTGACGGCCGCCCCCGGGTACGTCGAGAGCCAGTCCCGGAGAAGGGCGACGGTCGTGGGGTCGTCGGTGGTGACGACCGCCGACCCACCGGCCGTCGAAGAGTCTCCATC
>JBAWVU010000513.1:0-1813 GCA_037147135.1 Chloroflexota bacterium | reverse complement strand
GTACTCGCAGTGATGGTCCGCCGGGTAGCCGAGGATGCCGCGGGCGACATCCTGCTCGTAGACCGTCGCGGGACAGCTGCCGATCCCGAGCGCCCACGCCGCGAGGACCATGTTCTGCGCGGCGCGGCCCATGTCCCACTCGATCGAGAGCGGGGCTCCGGAGACGCGCGGGTCCGGCGTCACGAGCGCGATGGCCACCGCGGCCCCGGCGACATGGCCGGCATACGGCCCGACCTCGGCGAGCCGTGCGAGCCGCTCGCGATCGGTGGCCACGACGAAGTCCCAGCGCTGGAGGTTCTTCGAGCTGCCGGCCCTGCGGCCGGCGTCGAGGATCCGGTCGAGGTCCGCGGCATCCACCGGCCGATCGGAGAACTCGCGCACGACGCGGATCGACCCGATCGCGTCCAGGGTGTCCATGACGATCACGCTCCTCTGGTTCGCGGCCGACCCGGGATCCGTCGGCCCCATGATCGGCCTCATGACCTGATCCCGATCCGGGACACCCGAACAGGCCCGACGCAGCCTGTGAACGACCCTCACGGAAGTGCGGCACCATCATGGCCATCGGCGGCGTCGACGACCTCATCCCCATCGTGAGGGGTTGGAGCCACTCCGGACGGCGCGGAACAGGAGACCGGGGAAGCCATCATGGCGATCGGGCTGAGGCAGGCGCGGTTCCTTCTCATGTGCGACTTCGATGGCACGCTCTTCGACAGCATGCCATCGAAGGCCGAAGCCATGTACCGCGCCTTCGTCGAGCGGTACCCCGGACTGCTGGGGAGAAGGGCCGAGAGCGTCAGGTGCTTCATGGACAACGGCGGCCGCTCGACCGCCGAGATGATCGAAGCCACGGCCCAACGCCTGGGGATACGGCTCTCGGACGTCGAGATGATGGGATTGCGCGACCGCTACTGGGAGCTCGAGAAGCCGTTGGTCAGGGCGCAGGCGGGCTTCTTCGAGGACACGGCGGAGCTGGCGGGACTTGCCGAACACGGCGTGGCCGTCGCGATCACCACGGGGACGAGGCACGAAGACCTGCGTGCGCTGGTCGCCGAGGCGGACCTCGGCCACGTGTTCAGCTTCGTGGGCGGCCTCTCGACGAAGCGCGAAGAGCAGGGCAGGCCGTTCGCCAAGGGCCGCCCCCACCTGGAGTTCATCGCCAGGCGGCTGAAGGGCAGGGTCCCGCCGATCTACTACTACGGGGATTCGATCCGGGACGTCCACGTGGCGAAGGAGATCGGGGCGAAGAAGATGTACTTCCGTCAGAGCTCGCTCGAAGCACGCGAGATCGATGCCGAGATCGAGAGACACCCCGACCTCGAGATCATCCGCGTCCCCGACAGCCTCCAGGTGGTCGACGACATCACCCGGGAGGTAGAGCGGGCATAGGTCGGGCCCTTTCGAGGATGACGTGGTGACCGGCGTGGTCGGGTGGAACGCCGCCGCGCGGGAGCCGGGACGGGCCCTCCGCGCTCGCACCGGTAGACTTGGGCCGTGACGCACCGCGACCCCTTCCTCGTCCTCGGGCTCGCGCCGGACTCGCCGCCCGCTGCGGTGAAGGCGGCGTGGCGCCGGCTCGCGCGCAGGCATCACCCGGACCTCGCCTCTGACGATCTGACCGCCCGCGCCGCGACGCGGAGGATGGCCGAGATCAACGCCGCCTACGAGGCGGCGGTCCGGCTCGCCGAGGAGCGCCGCGGTGGACGGCCGCACCCGCGCGGCGGAGACCACGCCAGGTCCGGCGCTCGTCGGACCGCCCCGGACGCATCGGGCAGGGCACCGACCGGCCCGCCGGCCCCGCCCCCGTCCCGTC
>JBAWVU010000512.1:0-1818 GCA_037147135.1 Chloroflexota bacterium | reverse complement strand
AGTCCATCGAGACGAACCTCGACGACCTCAGGCTCCGGCGGCCCCAGGAGGTCGCCCTCCGGATCGCCAAGCGCGTCCTCGACACGTACTTCCGCGCCGCCGACGACGCCGAACAGCCGTGGCTCTTCCCGCAGCTTCTCGCGATCACCGAGCGCTGGCTGGCCGAGTGCGTCGTCCTCAAGGACCACGCCTTCCCGCAGATGCTCCTCATCGCCGAGTGGGAGCACGACGCCGCCGACCGGATCCACCGCGCCATCGTCCGCGGCACGACCGGCGAGCAGCGGATCATGCCGATCCTGCGCCCGTACGACCCGATCGGCTCGACCCGCTACGTCGACTTCACGACGACCAAGACGGTGTATGAGACCGAGCGGAGCCACCTCAACTACCTCGTGATGGACTCCGGCTGGGAGGCGAAGCTCGGAGCCGTCCTCGACGACATGGACGAAGTGGTCGCCTACGCGAAGAACCAGGGCCTGGGCTTCACGATCCCGTACACGTTCGAGGGCGAGGCCGCCAGCTACGTCCCCGATCTCCTTGTCCGGATCGACGACGGCGGACCCGAGCCGCTCACCCTGATCATCGAGGTGTCCGGCGAGGCGAAGAAACAGAAGGCCGCCAAGGTCGCCACCGCCGAGACCTACTGGATCCCCGCCGTGAACAACCACGGCGGTTTGGGCCGCTGGTCGTTCCTCGAAGTCACCGACCCGTGGGACGCCGCGAACCTCATCCGGACCCACGTGGCGGCGCTCGCGGAGGCGCGCGCGTGACGAACGCTGCGCTCCTCGCGCCCCCGCCGCCACGGTCGCCCGCGCCGCTCGTCGCACCCGCGGCGCCCTGGATGGGGAGATCGTTCCCACGGGATCTCGAACACATCCCCGCGAACCGGCGACCACGGGCCGCGCATCATCTCCAGATGTGCACACCATGTCGCGCAGACGAGCCGGCGGACCAGAGGGACCCGGTGATACCGGCCCATGAGTCGACCCAGGAAGCCGCCCAGGTACCACTTCCATGCCGCCCACTCCTCCCGCGCGATGGCGGGGTGGATTCGGCCGTAGCCTTCCGGGCAGTCCAGTTCCGTGCGGTGGTCAACCCGAAGCTCGGTGTAGCGGATGATCCGGGAGTCGAACATGGCAGTAGCGCCGCATGCCGGCGCATTGCGGGTTGAGCGAAGTGAGCGTCTCGGATCGCCGGGGAGCTCGGTGTGGCGTCAGCGCCCGCGCTGATCTGGCGAGCGCAAGTGCTCGGCAGGGAGGCCGAGTCCAGTTCGGGCGAGGTACTCGAGGGTGATGCCGCTGGCCACCCGGCCGTGCGACCCGCTTGCCCCGTGCCAATCGAGCACGAGCATCCGCGGCGACCGACCAGCCTCGACAGCGGCGATCACCGCAGGCCACGCATCGTGCGTGGAGGCGAACCGCCCGAGGATCTTGTTCGATGGGATCAGCCGCAGTGAATAGCCGATGGCGCCATCGATGACGATGCCGAACCCGTCCGTGGAGAGCCTCGCGTCCCGGCCGACCTCGACGCCGTCGATACCGGCCCGCTCAACCGGGGCCGAGAAGGCGCTGGTGCTCAAACGCATGTCGTTCGCGCTTCGTGGCGCGCCGTGCGGAGATGATGCGTGGCCTGGGCCAGTCATCGGAGGTTACCACGGTCAGGAACCGACCTTGAAGGTCGCAACCGATCGCGATGAACCGGATCTCGTCTGCCGAGTGGTCGTCGTCAAACCACTCGACGCGAAAGGGATCCCGGAGCGCGATGATCGCATCGTTGAAGTTGACGCCATGTTGCCTGACATTCTCGGCCTCCTTGACG
>JBAWVU010000511.1:0-1825 GCA_037147135.1 Chloroflexota bacterium | reverse complement strand
CGCGATGCCTCTGTTGACGGAGAGCCTGGACATCGGCTGCCTCCTTCCCTTTGCGCACGACCAGGAGTGGTCCCGGTTCGACGCGAGAATGTCCTGCTTGTGGACCTGCGGGGCCGCCGTGACGGTGCTCTCGTCGGGTGCTGCACGACGCCTGACGCGAGGATCGGCATCGCGAACGCGGCGAGCGCCGCCATGAGCTTCCGGCTCACGGCACCTTCCCTCTCCGGGACGCGATCAACGCGGGTCGGTCTCGCCAGTGGCTCGGCGCAGTCCCGGCGGCCAGCATGTGGGCCGCCATGTCCAGGCCTTCCGCGTACCCGTGGATCATCTCACCGAGGGGAAGCGGCTCGGCGCGGATCGTGGTGCCACGAGGCATTGCCATCTCACAGGCCGGCCTGGAGCCGAACTGCCCTTGTCTCGCCCGTTGCCCCGAACGGCGACCACGGTTGCTCAGGACACCCCGGCTGAGCAGGATCGCGTTCGGGACCCGTCTCCCGCTCCAGCCCTCCGGTCGACTGTCGAGAAGGTGGTCGACCTCCTCCTGACCCCCGGGATGCGCTGAGGGCGACTCGCTCAAGCGGTCGGTCAGCCGGCGTAGGCGTTCAGCTCGGCGAGGTAGGCGTCTTTGGTGTGGCGGGGCAACCAGGCGATCTCGAAGGCGTTGCGCTCGAGTCGGAGGAGTTGCTCAGGGGAGAGGCCCAGCGCCTCCTGGATCGCGATCAGGTTCTCCTGCACGTAGCCGGGAAAGTACGCGGGGTCGTCGGAGTTGATCGTGACGCGCAGGTCCATGTCCAGCATCCGCCGGATCGCGTCGGCTTTCATCGAGCCGGTGACGTGGTTGTTGGAGATCGGGCAGACGGTCAGGCCGAGCCCGCGCTGCTTCACGACGTCGACCAGCGCCGGGTCCTCCAGCACGTTGACGCCGTGGTCGATCCGGTCGACGCCGATCAGCTCGACGCACTGGCGGATGTGCTCGACGGAGTCCTGCTGGTCCACGTCGCAGTGCATGGTCAACATGTAGCCCTCCTGCCGCGCCCTCGCGAAGACGGCCGCGAACTTCGCGGGAGGGTTGCCCTTCTCGTCGGAGTCGAGGCCGACGCCGACGATCCACTCGCGATAGGGAAGAGACTCCAGCAGCGTGGCCATGGCGTACTCGGCCTGGAAGTCGCGCAGGAAGCACATGATCAGTTGGGCCTTGAGGCCGAGCCGGGTCTCGGCGTCGATCAGCGCACGACGCAGGCCGCGGATCACGACGTCGAACGGCACCCCGCGGGACGTGTGCGCCTGTGGGTCGAAGAAGATCTCCGCATAGCGGACGTTCTGCGAGGACGCCTTGCGCAGGTAGGCCATCGCAACGTCGTGGAAATCCGGTTCGGTGCGGAGCACCGACATGCCCTCGTAGTAGCAGGCGAGGAACGACGGCAGGTCGTCGAAGTCGTAGGCCGCACGCATCTCCTCGACGGTGGCATACGGCAGGCCGAGCGCGTTCCGCCTCGCCAGCTCGAACTTGAGCTCCGGCTCCAGGGTGCCCTCGATGTGCAGGTGCAGCTCGCACTTGGGCAGGCCGGCGATGAACTCACGCATGCGGGCGCTCCAGGCTCGAGTCGGGACCTTCAAGGCCGCGCAGTCGACGAGGCCCGGGCCGGTGATGTGGTGGTCGGGGACCGTGGTGCCCGTCAGGAACATAGGACACGTGAGAGCCGCGGGCAACTCACGGCCCATCAGTCCCCGAGCCAGGCCGTCGAGGCGGCCGCTTCGACGGCCACTTCCACCGGCGGGGATCCGAAATCGATGCCGCCGATCAGAGGCGGCGATGCCTTAGCCT
>JBAWVU010000510.1:0-1827 GCA_037147135.1 Chloroflexota bacterium | reverse complement strand
GTTCGCGTCATCGCCGGACCTCCCTGAGCCGGCGACTGTTTCGCCGGGTGCATGGGAAGAGTCTCCGTGACGCCTCTCATCCGGGGATGGATCCGGCCTTCGCCGGCGGTTCACGTCGGATCACCGGCGGATCACCAGCGCGGCGCTGGGCAAGGCTGTCGCGTCGCCCGCGGTCATGCGGTCGCGCCTACCGGCGGACCCGCGCAGCCGGGGTCGGGCGGACCGGCACGGCCCGGATCGGGCAGACCCGCGCGGCCGGGGTCGGGCAGACCCGCGCGGCCGGGGTCGGGCGGACCGGCACGGCCGTCACATGGACGGGACGTACGCCGGATCGAGGTACTTCTCGGGGTCGTCCCGGAACTCGAGGAGACAGCCCTTCGCACAGAAGTGGTACGTGACACCCTTGTATTCGAGGGTGTGAGGGCAGCCCTCGATCTGCACCTCCATGCCGCACACCGGGTCGATCGCGGTCCCCATGGGTGACCTCCACGTTCTGCGCGGACGACCGTCCGCGCATGCTCCCCCGGGCCTCGCCGGGTACTCCCCCGGAGCATAGAGGGGCCGCGCCACGCGCGCTCACGGCCCCGAGCCCGCGTCAGCCGTCGCGCGGAGGCGTAGCATCCGGACATGGACGCAACGAGGCTCGCCGTCGCTCGCGACGCTCTCCTGGCGGAACGGACGAAGGAACGCGAGGAGCTCGGCGAGGAGCTCGAATCCCCCGAGCAGATGACGTACGGCTCCCAGGCGGCGGCGGCGAGCCAGGTGTTCGCCCAGCAGCGCGACCTTGCGCTGCGCGATGCCGCGCTGCGGCGTCTCCGCGAGGTGGAGTCGGCGCTCGCCCGCATCGACAGGGGCGCCTACGGTCGCTGTCTCGGATGCGGCGAGCCGATCGCCGAAGAGCGGCTCGCCGCGCTGCCGTGGGCGGGGCTCTGCATCGATTGCCAGCGGAAGGCGGGCCCCGGCCGGTGACGACGGCCCGCGAGCCGCTCGTCGGCATCGACCGGGTCCGTGCCGCCGCCCGCGTCCTCGAGGGGATCGCGGCGCGCACGCCGCTCGTCGGGTTCGGCCCAGCCGACGACGGGGTGCTCCTCAAGGCCGAGTCGCTCCAGCCGATCGGCGCCTTCAAGATCCGCGGCGCGTACGTCGCGGTGGCAGCGCTGGAACCTGCCGCCCGCGAGCGCGGCGTCATCACGTATTCGAGCGGCAACCATGCCCAGGGGGTCGCTCGTGCCGCCCGCCTCTTTGGCGTGCCGGCGGTCATCGTCATGCCGTCGGACGCGCCCGCGGTCAAGCGCGCTCGTGTCGCGGCCGACGGCGCCGAGATCATCGTCGTGGGGACTGCGAGCGAGGAGCGCCGGGCGGTCGCGGAGCGGATCGCCGCCGAGCGCGGCCTCGAGATCATCCCGCCCTACGACGACGACCGGATCATCGCCGGCCAGGGGACGTGTGGCCTCGAGATCGCCGAGGCCGTGCCCGACCTCGCGGCGGTGCTCGTCCCGATCGGCGGGGGCGGCCTCGCGAGCGGGGTCGCGGTCGCGGTGAAGGCACTCCACCCTCGCGCGCGGGTCATCGGCGTAGAGCCCGAGCTCGCCGCGGACGCGCGCGAGTCGCTGGCGACGGGGCGGATCGTCTCATGGTCCGCCGAGCAGGTGAGCCGGACGATCGCGGATGGCACGCGGACGCAGTCGCTCGGAAGGCGGACCTTCGCGCACCTGTCCGCGCTCATGGACGCGGTGATCACCGTCACGGAGGCGGAGATCGCGGCAGGTGTGCGCCTCGCCGCCGAGGAGAGCCGGCTCGTGGTCGAGCCATCGGGCGCGCTCACGA
>JBAWVU010000509.1:0-1830 GCA_037147135.1 Chloroflexota bacterium | reverse complement strand
GCGGTTCGGCGTGCATGTCAATCCGGACCCGCGCCGTCACCGTTGCGAGACCGTGATCGACGCGGAGGAAGGCTCGAGACGGCAATCAGCAGCGGCACCAGGGACGATCCGTGGGCTCTCGGGACCCCGCCGGGCACGTCCGAGTACACCATGTATCGCGATGACACGTCGGACCCGCCGACGATCGTCTGCCAGGTCGGGGGCACGAAGCTCCTCTGCGACGCGCGGGCGCTCGAGGACGCGGCCTGAACCCGAGTTGCCGGCGCGCCCAAGGAGCCCGTCATGCGAACAAAGCGAACGTGCATCCCCATCGTGTTGGCGGCGCTGCTGAGCGTCGCCTGTACCGGGGCAGCGACCCCGGCGGCCACTGCTTCGTCCACTCCATCCACCCAGGCCCCGAGCCAGGCCGTCTCTTGGCCGGTTCCGGCCAACGCAACCGCCTCCGCGCAGGTGTCCCTGCGGGCCACCTCCTCGCCACAGGCGACGGACCAGCCTCGCGCGGTGGGCTACCCGACGCCAGAAGAGGCCGTCCGCCAATACCTGGCCGCTGTTGCGCAGACGAACGTGGACGGCATCCTGCAGGCGTCCGCCATCGACGAGACGGGCGAAGGGTTCCACTTCGACCTCTTCGTCGACCGGCTCAAGGCGATGATGCTGACCCAGTCGCTGTCGCCGGCGGAGTACCCGTTCTACGCAGAGATCAACAAGGCACAGCAGACGGCACGCATCCTGGGCCAGGTGCGTGCGCTCACCTACAGCCTGCTGTCGACCGAACCGATCGAGGGCCAGACAATCGCCCCAGCCGACAAGGCACGTGCGGACGCGTTCGCCAAGTCGGTGAACCCGGCGCGTCTTTCCGACCTGAAGGTGATCGACATCCGGTTCTCCAGTGCGCCCTTCGAGAAGAACGAGCGATACCTGGCGAACATGGCCGCGTTGGCCAAGGTCTACGGCGCAGATGAGATGACGGAACGGGTGGCTCTGATTGAGTTCGAAGGGAAGTACTACTACGTCCGGTTCCAGCTGCTGCGCCACGGCGGCTACTGGAAGGTCAGCGACCGGGTAGCGAACCTCGCCCCCGCGAGCCCCTATGGAGCGGCCAAGCCGACAACGCCCGAGGACTTCGACCGCATGACGAACGGGGACTGATGCCTTCTCACCCGTGTTCGCCCGACGCGGGACCGCGTCGCAGCTCGTGTGCCACCGACGGGTTCCAGAACGACCCGGTCATACTCCGGGTATGAGGATCGCAGTCTCCGTCCCCGACGACTTCTTCAAGCGCGCCGAGCGACTTGCGCGTCGCTCCGGACGCACGCGCAGCGACGCGCACGTCGCGGCCCTCCGCGAATACGTCGCGCGCCACGCGCCCGACGAGATCACCGACGCGCTGGACCGGGCCTTCGAGGGTGAAGCGGAGCTGGCGGATGCCTTCGTCGGCGCGGCGGCGGTCCGCACCCTCGCCACCTCCGAATGGTGATCGCCCAGGGGGGGCCGTCGTGTTCCGCTGGAACAAGTTCGACCTCGGACTGGTCTGATGTGTAAGTGGTGCTCCGGAACGAACTACTAGTTCGCAGCACACCGCCACTTGATGCGACTGGTCGAGGGACTCCGCCATCGGTTGCTGCCGCGGGGTCGCATGCCGGCGTTCGGGCCACGCTTGACGGGTCGCCCCGTTCCGCCAGAGGTTGCCCCCGTGTCATGGCAACTCAACCGCATTCCCACAGTCGACGGAGCCGTTGGGGCCACGGCCGTCGCGTGGCACGGCCCGAGGATACCGCGGCGCGCAGAAGCCCCCCGGCGCCGGGCCACGGGGGCCCGGCGCCGGGGGCC
>JBAWVU010000508.1:0-1830 GCA_037147135.1 Chloroflexota bacterium | reverse complement strand
CCGGCCGTCGATCGCCGCGTAGAGCGCCGCCACGAACCGCGCGATCCGGTCGGCCGCTTCGTCCACGCCCCGGAGGACCTGGCCCTCGACGGTCGTCGCGATGACCCGGTGGCTGCCCTGCATCTCGATCGCGAGATCGCCGACCTGGACCCGCGGCCCGCGCGTCAGCTTGCCGGCGGCGCGGGGGCCCTCCTGCGGGACGTTCGCGCGCGCGCTCACGGCCACCAGTCCGGCCGGGGTGGCAGCGAGCACCGTCCAGCGGACCTGCGGCTCGTCGCCCCAGACGACCCAGACATCGGCCTCGGGCAGGACGCCGAGCGCGCTCATCACGGGCTCGACGACGGCGAGGACGCGCGGCGACACGGCCTCGGGGACCGCCGCCTCGGCGACCCATTCACTCAGACGCATGGCACCCTCCATGGATCGACCGGGACGGCCACGCGGCCGTCCGTCGCCGTGGGTCCGCCGTCGAGGCTACCACGTGCGCACGCACGCGCCGGGACATGCGCGAACGGGCGCCGGAACACGCGCCGAAGGTGGCGCGACCCGTCTACCATCGAGGAACCGCGCTCGGTGGGATCGACCGGGCGGCATGCGCGGGGGAACGCACCCATGCGGATCAGTCGGAGCTTCCTCGGCTGGGGCATCTTCTTCATCGCCCTGGGCCTCGTTCCCCTGTCGGTCCAGCTCGGCTGGGTCGAGCGGTCCGCCGTCGCGGACCTCTGGCGGCTCTGGCCGCTCATCCTCGTCGGCGCGGGCATCGGGCTCCTCCTCAGCCGGACGCGGCTCGAGGCGCTCGGCGGCATCATCGTCGCCGCGACCGGCGGCCTCCTCCTCGGCGGCCTCCTGACCGCGGGCGCGAACCTCGGTTCGATCTGCGGACCGGGGAGCGGGGGGACGACGGTCGCCGACCGATCCGGGATCCTGGAGCCCGGCGCGGCCGCGAGCATCGAGCTCTCGTGCGGCCGGCTCAGCGTCGGCACGACACCCGGGAACGCGTGGAAGGTCGCTTGGGGACCCGCGGGCAGGGACCAGCCGGCCATCCTCGGGTCCGGGACCGCATTCCGGGTCCGGGGCCCGGAAGGGACGGTCACGATCCTCCCCGGCACGTCCGGCTCCATCTGGGACGTCACCCTGCCGCAGGCGAGCGTGGCCAGCCTCAACCTCCAGCTGAACGCGGCGAGCGGGACTCTTCCGCTCGACGGGCTCTCCCTCGGCAGGGTGAGCATCCAGGCGAACGCCGCCGACGCGCGGGTCGATCTCGGGTCGGCGACGGCAACCGTCGTGAACGCCCAGGTCAACGTCGGCTCGCTCCGCCTGGGGCTCCCGGCGACCGGGCCCACGACCGGCGAGATCGAGGCGAACCTCTCGTCGGTCGTCCTCTGTGCAGCGCCCGGGCTGCCCCTCCGGATCGTCACCAAGGCGAGCCTCGCCGGAGTCGACCTCCCGGGGCTCACGAAGGTCGGCGACGACGTCTACCAGTCCGACGACTGGAACCCGGCGGTCGGCGCACAGCTCCGGGTCCAGGTGAACCTGGGGAGCCTCAAGCTCGAGCGTGGAGGGACCTGTCGGTGAACGAGCGCCTGTACCGGACCAACGACGACCGGATGCTGCTCGGTGTCCTCGGCGGGATCGCGGTCCGCCTCGACGTCGACCCGTCACTCGTCCGCGTCGTCTTCGTCATCGTGTGGCTCGCGACCGGGCTCATCCCGCTGTTCGTCCTCTACATCGTCGCGGCTCTCATCATCCCCGAGGCGCCGGCCGGCTACGAAGCCTGGGTCCACGCCGCAAGGGCCGGATGGCGCCCCGGGGCCTTCGACGCACCGGGGT
>JBAWVU010000507.1:0-1835 GCA_037147135.1 Chloroflexota bacterium | reverse complement strand
CGCGCAGGAAGTCGAGCAGCCGCCCGAGGTGATGGTCGGTGTGGCTGAGGAAGCCCGCGAACACCTCCATCATCCGGGCCGAGAGCCGTCGCGCCTCAGGCGACAGAGAGTCCCACTCGGGCACGTCCGGGTCGTGGCGCGACAGCTCGGCGTCGGCGGGCAGGATCCCGAGCTCCTTCTGGCGGGCGAAGACCTTCTCGCGATAGGCGTCCCAGCCGTCGTCGAACGCGCCGGCGTATCGGTCGGCCCACTCCGCCGGCACGTGATGCGGCGCGTGCGTCGCCCCGAAGCAGAGGTGGAGGTAGAAGGGCTTGTCGGGGTCGATCTGCCGGAGGTCCGTGATGAACTCGATCGACTTGTCGACAAGGTCCTCGGTCAGGTGGTAGCCCTCCTCGGGCGTCCGCGGCGGTTCGACCGGGTGGTTGTCGTACACGAGTTCGGGATACCACTGGCTCGTGTCCCCGCCGAGGAAGCCGTAGAAGCGCTGGAAGCCGCGCCCGAGCGGCCAGCGGTCATACGGGCCGGCCGCCGTCTCCTGGTTGCTCGGCGTCAGGTGCCACTTGCCGACCATGTACGTGCCGTAGCCGTGCTCGAGCAGCATCTCCGAGAGCATCCCGTTCTCGAACGGCATGACGCCGTTGTAGCCCGGGTAGCCGGTGGCGAGCTCGGTGATGCACGCCATGCCGTTGCTGTGGTGGTTCCGCCCGGTGACGATGCACGAGCGGCTCGGCGAACACAGAGCGGTCGTGTGCATGTTGCTGAAGCGCAGGCCGTCCGCTGCGAGCGCATCGAAGGTCGGCGTTGCGATCGGGCTGCCGTAGCAGCCGAGCTGGCCGAACCCCGTGTCGTCGAGGACGACGAACAGCACGTTCGGTGCGCCCTCGCGCGCCCGGATCGGCGCCGGCCACGCAGGGCTCGATTCGTCGGCCGTGCGGCCGATCACGCCGGGGAAGGGCGCTCCCGCGGGGTACTCGACGATGGGCATCGGGTCCTCCTTGCCAATGTCTGCGCGCAGGGTCGTCCCCGCTCTGTGGACCTCTGGAGCGCCGACCGGTCGCGCCGGCCACCACCTTCACGGGGCGATGCGCGGCGAGCGCGGATGGGGCGTTCCAGACCTTCACGTACGTGGTCAGAATCGATCAGGCCTCGGTCCTCGGCGCCTCGGCCCCGGCCGAAGCCTCGGGCGCGGCCGCTGCGACGGCCTCGAGGGCTTCGTGGGACACGGCATGGGTCTCCGGTGTCCCTCCCAGCTCGGCGAGCTCACGGGAGATCATCGTGGCTTCCTCATCGGTCTCCACGAGGACGCCCACGCCCGCCTTGCCGCCGGCGAGCTGCCCGGCGATGCGCTCGCGGTCGGCGTCGGTGAGCCCGAGGCCCTTGTGATGGAAGTGACCGAGGATGCCGCCGCCGACGATGCCGGCGAGCAGCGCGGGCGGGGCGATGACCGCGAGGACTAGGCCGATGCCCGCGCCCTTCTTGCCGTCACGCTGTCCGAGCTTGTGCTCCTTGATCCTGCCGTCGTCGGCGACGAGGACACCGACGGGTCGGTGCACGACATCGTTGGCCTTCTCCCAGGCCATGAGCGACGAGGCCGCCGCGTCGGCGGCGGCCTCGTCGCCGTAGATGCCCAGAACCAGCTTCATATCCGCCATCCGGGTCTCCTCCGATGTCGAGGTGCGCGTCTCCTCTTGGGCTCGCTGCCGTCGTTCGGTGGCCGGATCTCGCCGTGACGCGCCCCCCGTGCCGCCGGACAGAGGGGGCGGGCGGCACGGGCGGCTATGCCCGGGTCAGGCCCCGGCGAGCACCTTGGCCTTGGCCGCAGCGAACTCCTCATC
>JBAWVU010000506.1:0-1852 GCA_037147135.1 Chloroflexota bacterium | reverse complement strand
CACGCCAGGCGGTGGCGGCTCGCTGCACATCTTCCGGATGTTGATCTCGGGGTCGGACGCCGAGGCGAAGACCGCGTCGACGAGACGTTGCGGCAGGCGCCAGCCGAGGCATGCATCGGTCATGCCGACGGCCCGCGCGGCACGCAGCGGCTCCACCGCCTCGCCCGGGGCGAGGCGGTGGAGGTCGGATCCGCCCTCGAGGTGCTGGACGATCAGTCGCCGGGGCGGCGGCGGGATCGCCCGGTCGGTCATCGGCGTCGCCGGGCGCCGATCGCGCTACGGCTTGGCGTTCGGGAAGATCTGCGGCGCCGGCACCAGGGTCGTGAGGTCGATCGCGCCGGTGTCGAGGCCCTCGGCCTTGCCGAAGTAGTCGACGACGAAGTTCAGTCGGGTCAGGTAGTAGAACGGGCTGGTCGGGTCGTCGTAGAACGTCGGGCCGGACTCGGCGTAGGTCGGCAGCTTGAGCAGGTCCGCGAGGAACCGCTTCCCATCGTCCACCGTGAGGCCGGCTCCGGACAGGCCGTTCACCCAGTCGGTCATGATCTTCAGGCCGTCGTCCGGGTTCGCCGCGATGTAGTCGACCGAGCGGTACCAGGCGCGCATGAGACGCTCCGCGATGCCCGGGTGCTCGTCGAGGAACTTCTGGGTCGTGGCGATCCCGGCCACGTCCATCGCGCCCCCGGCGAGCTGGTTGCCGGTGACGACGTTGACCATGCCCTCCTTCTCCAGCCGGAATCGCTGGGGAAGCCCGTCGCTGTAGAAGTCACCCTCGCCGCGGATGAAGGCGGCCGCGCCCTCGACCGGATCGATGTCGATCGTCTTGACGTCGTCGCGGGTCAGGCCGGCGTATCCGAGGCAGGTGTCGAGGATGGGGGTGAAGCTCGCGCCGCCCGGCAGGATGACGGTCTTGCCCTTGAGCTGGCCGCAGACCTCGGCGAGCGCCTTCGCCCGGTCGTTCCCGACGGTCGGCAGGATCTCTTCGTACGTCTTGAACGCGCCCGGACGAGCCATGATCGAGTAGCCCGTGAAGATGCTGGCCATGCTCAGCAGGCGCAGCTCCGGTGCCTTGGCCGCGGACAGGATGAACGGCGTGTCCGCGCTGTCGCCGACGTCCACGGAGCCGCCGACCATCGCCTCGAACATCGGCTGCTCCACCTCGAACGTGGAGTACTCGAACGTGAGGCCCTCGTCCTTGAGGTAGCCCTTCGCGTCGGCCACGGCCCACGGCGCGTAGTCGAGGTACGGCAGCTGGCCGAACCGGACGGTGACGGCCTCGGGGGCGCTCGATGGTGCCGCGCTCGGCGCGGTGGACGGAACCGCTGACGGCGCGATGCTCGCCGGCACGGTCGAGGCGGCCGGGCTCGCGGGCGCCGGGGTCGCGGCACTGGAGCAGGCCGCCATGACGATCGCGAGGATCGCCCCCCCGGCGGCAAGTCGGATCCCTCTCATGACCATTCCCTCCCTGGTCGCGACCGGGCGGACGCGACGCCTCTTGTGGCCCGCGAGCCCTCAGGCACGAGCCTTCCATCCGGTGAGCCGACGGTTCAACCATTGGACGAGTTGATCCGCGAGGAACGCGAGGATCGCGATGACGATGAGGATGAGGACGATGTTCTCGGTCAGGAGGTATCGGCGGGCGAGCACCAGCCGATAGCCCAGGCCGGACTGCGCGCCGATCAGCTCGGCGGCGACGTCGTACCCGAACGACGCGGCGAGCGCGACGCGCACCCCCCCGAAGATGTCCGGGACGATCGCGGGCACGATGACGCGCCGGAAGACCTGTCGACCGCGTGCGCCGAGGACGGCGGCAGCCTGCAGGTAGATCGGTGAGACGTTGCGGACCGCCTCGAAC
>JBAWVU010000505.1:0-1852 GCA_037147135.1 Chloroflexota bacterium | reverse complement strand
TCATCGGCAAGCCATACATGCCGGCGGAGCTCCTCGCCGCGGTGCGCGAGGTGCTGGCCGGGCAGGGGTGAGACGTGGAACGCCGGGCCGGTAGAGGCCGCCGGGGCCACGTGAGCGCGATCGCCGCTACGTCGGTCGAGCCTTCGGCAACCGAGCCTGCTCCGACAACGAGGCGTGCCGTCATCATGTGGTCGGCCAGCGTCCGGGGCAGGATTCGAAGTAGGGCCCGATCGCCGTCGTGCCGATTCGTCCAGCACAAGTTGGCGGATTCCGGATTTCCAGCACAAGTTGGCAGACGGCGCCAACTCAAGGTCCGCCCCGCACTCTGCGGGGCGGACATTGAGTTGGCGGTTCCCCCACACGAACGGTCCGCGCCGGGACCGGCTGCCGGCCACGTTGACGTGGCGGGTTCTTCCATTCGTCCACACGTTCGTGGCGGATTCCGCCATCCTCCGAAGCGAAGGGACCGGGCGCTCGCGCGCCCGGCTCGAACCTCTGGGGATCGTCCCGAGAAGTCAAGTGACGCGCCCGAGGCGACGGAGAACCCCGACGACCCCGAGCCCGCTTGGGCGTCGGGTTGCCTCTGCGAGGGCCGTCCGGTCGGATCCGGTCGGCGCTCGCGGCCGCGGCAGCGGTCACGCCTCGACGCCGTTGCGCACCACCAGGCCTGAGAGGGATCGATGACCGACGACGCATTCCAGCCCGGCGCGAGCATCCGGATCGCCTCGCTCCCGAACCTGCGCGACCTCGGCGGATGGCCGACCGCAGGCGGCGGCCGCGTGCGCCGCGGCCTGCCGTACGGCTCGACCGACCTGGGGAAGCTCTCGGACGCCGACATGCCGGCCGTCGCTGCGCTGGCGCTGCGAACCGTGTACGACCTGCGCACCGAGTCCGAACGAAAGGCCGAGCCCGACCGGGTGCCCGCCGGCGCTGACTACGTCGTCCTGGACGTGCTCGCCGACGCGCCCGGTGCCGGACCGGCCCAGCTCCTCGCCGTGCTCTCCGACCCCGCCGCCGCGGCGGCGGAGCTGGGTGGGGGCAGGGGTGTCGCGATCATGGCACGTGGGTACCGCGACACGGTCGGGCTCGGGAGCGCGCTTCGCGCCTACCGCCGCCTCTCTTCCGACCTGGCCCGGGAGCGGAACCGGCCCGCGCTCTTCCATTGCACCACCGGCACGGATGGCACCGGCTGGGCGTCCGCAGCCATGCTGATGCTGATGGGCGTGTCCTTCGACGACCCCATGGCCCAGCACCTGCTCACCAGCGACCAGCTCCTCCCGACGCTGCAGCCCGTCTTCGACCGATTCGCGTCCGCCGGCGGCGACCCGGAGCTGCTCCGGAGCGTGCTCCGTGTGGAGCCCGGGTACCTCGAGGCAGCGCTCGACGAGATGCGCGGGCGCTTCGGGACGATCGCCGGCCACTTCGACGCGCTCGGGCTCGACGCGGAGGTGCAGGCGGCGTTGCGCGACGCGTTCGTCGATCGCTCCTGAGCCTGGGTTCTCTGGAAGTGTCGGAGCAACGTAGGCGGTCGAACTGCTGAAGGGTCGGCAGTCGAAGCCCCACCGGTTGCCACGAAGTGTGGGAGACAAGGAAGGGCCGGCTCCTACGGCCAAGACTCCGGTGGCGGATCTCGCTCGGACCAGGAGGAGCACGGCGCGCGCGGCCCGGATCACGCGATGAGCCGGGCGACAAGACCTCGACCGGCCGCCTCGTCTGTCGAGCCCCGATTCCCCCCCGCAAATGCCTCGCAAGGGCGGATGCCACTCTCAGTAGCTGACCCCGTACCTCGCGAGCAGCGCCTCCCGGTTCGCGCTCAGGTCCGTCCCGGTCGGCGCTGCCGGATAGGGCGTGT
>JBAWVU010000504.1:0-1854 GCA_037147135.1 Chloroflexota bacterium | reverse complement strand
AGACGACACGCGACGTCCTCGACGACCTGGTCCGGGCCGGCGCCGGGGCCCGCCACGACGTAGTCGGTCTTCTTCGAGACCGATCCCGCCGCCTTCCCGCCGGCCGACCGGATCGCCTCCTCCGCCTCCTCGCGCGAGAAGCCCTCG
Organism: Chloroflexota bacterium; assembly: GCA_037147135.1. GTDB lineage: Bacteria > Chloroflexota > Limnocylindria > Limnocylindrales > CSP1-4 > CAIYQJ01. Next base: position 1,707 of record JBAWVU010000504.1, on the reverse strand, counting down.
ATCGTCCCGGTCACGACGAGGGTCCTCCCGGCAAGGACGCCGCCCTCCGCCGCCCCACCCTCGGCCGCGGCAGGGCGGGGTGCCGGGCGCTCGGGCTCGACGCCGGCCCGGACCAGGTCGTCGAGGACGTCGCGTGTCGTCTCGTCCGCGAGGAAGCGGGCGATGCCCGCGGCGACGGTGGGCCCCACTCCGGGGATCTCCTCGAACCGCTCGGCATCGGCCGCACGGAGCTCCCCCGCGATCCTCGCGAACCAGCCGTCCGGACCGCCCATCGGCTCGCCCTCGGCGGGAGGCCACGTCGCCGCCACCCAGCCGGCGAGGTCGATCGCCGTCTGCTCGCCGACCTGCGGGATCCCCAGGGCGTTGAGGATCCGCGCGAGCGGCCGTCGACGCGCCCGTTCGATCGCCGCAACGAGGTTCTCGGCGCTCTTGCGTGCGAAGCGGTCGAGCGATTCGAGCTGCTCGACGTCGAGCCGGTAGAAGTCCCCGCGGGTCCGCAGGAGCCCCTTCTCGAGGAGCTGGATGATGACGGCGTACCCGGCGCCCTCGATGTCCATGCCGCCCCTGCCGGCGAAGTGGGCCAGCTCCTCGTAGATGCGGGCAGGACAGCGGAGGTTCGGACAGCGGTAACGGACCTCGCCCTCCGCGTGCTCGACCGCCGTACCGCAGACCGGGCATGCCCTCGGCATCTCGAACTCGCGCTCCGCCCCGGTCCGACGCTCCGGGATCGAGCGGACGACCTCGGGGATGACGTCGCCGGCCTTCTGGAGGATGACGACGTCGCCGATCCGGACGTCCTTCCGGCGCACCTCGTCGAGGTTGTGGAGAGTCGCTCGCGAGACGGTCGACCCGGCGACCCGCGTCGGGCGGAGGTGGGCGACCGGCGTGAGCGTCCCGGTCCGGCCCACGTACGCGACGATGTCCTCGACGACGGTCTCGACCTGCTCGGGCGGGAACTTGAAGGCGATCGCCCAGCGCGGCGCCCGGCTGACCATCCCCAGGCGGCGCTGGAAGTCGAAGCGATCGACCTTCACGACGACGCCGTCGGTCTCGTACGGGAGGTCGTGGCGGGCGTCCCGCCAGCGCTCGAGGAACGCGATGACTCCCTCGATGTCCAGGCCGGACTCCCGGTCGGGGTTCACGCGGAACCCGAGCGACTCGAGGCGTGCGAGCGCGTCGGACTGGGTGGCGGGGACGCCCCGGCCGTCGGCGCGCGGATCGTGAGGATCGCCCGGGTCGCCGGAGTCCCCGGGGCCGCCCGGGCCGGCCGGGTCGCGCTCGACGAGCTGGTAGATCCACGTGGCGAGGCGGCGGCTCGCGGTGACCGCCGGGTCCTGCTGGCGGAGCGAGCCCGCGCCGCTGTTGCGGGGGTTCGCGTAGAGCGGCAGCCCGGCCTCCTCGCGCTCGGCGTTGATCCGCGCGAACTCGGCCTTCGGCATGTACGCCTCGCCGCGGACCTCGAGGGTGGCGGGCTCGGCGAGACGTTCGGGGATCGACTCGATCGTCCGGAGGTTCGCGGTGACGTCCTCGCCGGTCGTGCCATCGCCCCGCGTCGCCCCGAGGACGAACCGACCTTCGCGATAGCGGAGGCTGACGGCGAGCCCGTCGATCTTGAGCTCCGCGACGTACGTGAGCTCGGGGATCTGCGCGCGTCCCGGTTCGGCGGCCACGTCGGGGGCGGCCACGTCGGGGGCCGCGACGGAGGCC
>JBAWVU010000503.1:0-1858 GCA_037147135.1 Chloroflexota bacterium | reverse complement strand
TCCGGGGATCGGCCTGGAAGTCGTTGCAGACGACCGTCCGGCCCTCGCGGAACGCCGTTCCCGTGGGCCCGAGCCCCTCCGGGCGGTCGTCGACCGCCACCCGGATCGCGTCGAGGTATCCCGCCTCGTCGCCGGCGCTCGCCTGCGGGACGAGGACCCCCGAGGCTTCCGGCCAGCCGATCCAGGCCAGCCGGAAGCCGCCGACCTCCACGAGGATGCGGCAGACCTTCCGCTTCAGGTCGAGGCCGTCGATCTCGTGGACGATCGCCTCGTTGACGCGGCTCATCACCCTGTACATCCGGTTCAGCCGCTCCATCTGCGCCTCGTGGCCCTTCCGCTCGGAGACGTCGCGGATCACGGAGAGGAGGTGGGGGCGTCCCCCGATCTCGACGGGGCGAGAGCTGACCTCGACCGGGAGCGTGGAGCCGTCCTTGCGGCAGTGCACGGTCTCGAAGACGTAGCCCGCGGGCCGGCGGGCCTGCGCGAGGGCCGGCGCGAGGCTCTCGCTGGACTCTGCCGTGCGGAGATCCCGGATCGAGAGGCGGAGCAGCTCGGCCGGGCTGTAGCCGTAGAGCGCCGACGCCCGGTCGTTGGCCTCGATCACGCGCAGCTCCCCGTCGAGAAGCAGGATGGCGTCGTTCGCGTGGCGCAGCACGAGCGCGAGCCGCTCGGCGATGACCTCCACGACGGCCTTCGCATCGTCGAGGTCGTACGGGCGCGCCTCCCGGTTCCAGGCGGCCGGCCCTGCGTCGCCGGCGAGGACGAAGCCGAGCCGCCACCATTCGCGCGGCCCGTCGGGGCTCGTCGCGTACCCCTTGCCGACCTCGAAGAGCGCGATCCGCTCCCGGCCGTGACGCTCGTTCGTCACGAGGAGATCGAGCAGGCTCGGCGCAAGGTGCTGCCGCAGCACCGAGTGCTGCGTCGACAGCGGGTTGCGCACGGTGATGACCGTGCCGCCTGAGCGCGCCTCGCCGGACGGCAGCGGTCCGTCGTCCGGCCACGGCAGCGCGGCGAGTGAGTGCGGAGCGACGAGCGCATGGCTCACGACCTCGGAGAGCCCGGCACCGACGAGCGCCTGTCGGACCGCGTCGCGGACCCCGAGCGGAGAGGGGCGGAACGAGGGCATGGAGGTCGCCGGCCTCCGCGACGGGACGGCGTCGTAGCCGCGGACTCGCGCGACCTCCTCGGCGAAGTCGGCCTCGATGGCGATGTCGCGTCGCCACGTCGGCACGAGCGCGACGAGGGCATCCTCGCGGCCGGCCTCCACGGCCAGGCCCCCTTCCCCGTCGACGACCGGCACGCTGACCGGTCCCGCCGGCTCCTCGGTCTCGATCCCGACGCGGGCGAGCAGCGCCCGCTGGTCGGCCGCTGGGAGCGAGAACCCGAGAAGGCGCTCGATCCGGGCCGGCCGGAACGCGACTCGCGACCGGTCGGGCTCGACCGGGTCGGTGTCGATGCGACCGGGGTGGACGGCGCCGCCGGACCACGCGGCCACGAGCTGGGCGACGCGGTCGGCTCCCAGCCGCGCGGTGGGGATGTCCTGGCCCTTCTCGAACCGGTGGCTCGCCTCGGAGCGGAGCGCGTACCGCTGGCCGGTCCGGCGGATGCTCACCGGGTCGAAGATCGCCGACTCGATGACGACGTCGGCCGTGGTGTCCGACACCTCGGACCCGGCGCCGCCCATGACGCCGGCGATCCCGATGACCTCTCGCGGGTCGGCGATGACGAGCGTCTCCGGGTCGAGGTCGCGGACGACGTGGTCGAGCGTCTCGAGGCGTTCTCCCGCCCTCGCCCGCCGGACGATGATCGTCCCCTCGTGCACGGCGGCGGCATCGAACGTGTGCGTGGGCTTGCCCAT
>JBAWVU010000502.1:0-1869 GCA_037147135.1 Chloroflexota bacterium | reverse complement strand
GTTCATCCATCCGTCCGGGGCGCCTGCCCAGGGCGTCCGTCCGGGGCGCCTGCCCGGGGCGACTGCCCTACCCGATCCCGGTGAAGACGTCGGTCTCGGGGATCGTCGTCGGGATCCGGGCCTCGCGCAGGATGAACGTCTCGCGACCACCGAGCTCCCGCCACGCATCCGGCCCGAGGGCGACCAGTGGGTTGTCCGTGGAGATCTGCGTGGCATGGCACCGCAGCGCCGCGAACCGCTGCGCCGCGTACGCCGACACGTCGACGACCGTGGTGATCGTCGCGGGGTCGACCGCCATCCGCGCCATCCACCCCTCGAACTCCGCGACCTGCTCCGGCGTCGCGTCCTCCGGCGGATCCCAGAACGAGCGGAGGCCCCGCGCGTGGAGGAGCTCCTGCATCCGGGCGCGCATCTCGGGATCCCAGGCCTGCTCGTAGAGCTTCGCCGGCGTCCAGGGCTCCAGGCCACCCTCGGCGAGCGCAGGCCCGGTGCCACCGGCGTCGGACGCGAGCTGCTCCGGGTACCACGCCGGGTCCCCGGCCCGCTCGAATGCGGCGACGGCGACCCGGTGCGACTGGATGTGGTCCGGGTGACCGTACCCGCCGAAGTCGTTGTAGGTCGTCACGACATCCGGCCGGAACCGGCGCATGAGCCAGGCGAGCCGGCGCGCGGCATCGTCGATCGGCGCCTGCCAGAACGAGCGGGGGTCCCGGTTCCCGGGGTCGCCCATCATCCCCGAGTCCCGGTAGCCGAGGTTCTCCCACTCGGTGACGCCGAGCTCGGCCATCGCGGCCTCGAGCTCCGCCGCGCGCATCTCGCCGAGCCGCCGGCGGTTCTCCTCCGTGTCGAGCTCGGGCACCACGATCTCGCCGAGCTCCCCGCGCGTGCACGTGACGAGGACGACGCGCCGTCCCTCGGCGACGGCACGGGCCATGACGCCGCCGGTCCCGATGATCTCGTCGTCCGGGTGGGCATGGACGGTCATGAGCGTCGGCCGGTGGGCCTCGCGGGTGATGGTGTCGGACATGGGCGGCATCCTACGACGGCCCGGCCGATGTCGCCATCTTCGGCGGTCGGCCGACCCGCGGGGTCGTCCGAATCGTGGAGCCGGACGGCTGGTCACTGCGGCGTTGTCGGCCGGGGCGCCGGTCGCCACCGTCCCCCGAGGCCGCGCAGCTACCCGACGCTGCGGCCGCCGCGTGCGTCCACGCCGCTGCGCGCCTCGTCGCGGTCGCTACCATCCGCCCATGCCCACCGTCGGTCCGCTCGCCGGGATCCTCGTCGCCGACTGCTCGACCGTCCTCGCCGGGCCCTACTGCACGATGCTGCTCGCCGACCTCGGCGCGGACGTCGTGAAAGTGGAGCCGCCCGAGGGTGACGGCACCCGCCGGTGGGGCCCGCCATGGGTCGGCGCCGGCACGGAAGGGCCCGACGACCCCGGCACCGCTGCGTACTACCTCGCGGTGAACCGGAACAAGCGGAGCCTCCGGCTCGACCTCAAGCGACCGGAGGGCACCCGGGTCCTCCGCCGGCTTCTCGCAGGAGCCGACGTGCTCGTCGAGAACCACCGTGTCGGCGGGTTCGCCGCGCTCGGCTTCGACGACGCGACCATCGCGTCGCTCAATCCGCGGCTCGTGCACCTCGCCATCAGCGGCTTCGGTCCAGACGGCCCGGAGGCGCGGACCCCCGGCTACGACTTCGTCGTGCAGGCGATGGCGGGCGTCATGTCGATCACCGGGGCGCCCGACGCGGACGGCGGTGCGCCGACCAAGGTGGGCGTGGCGATCAGCGACATCACGACGGGGATGCTCGGCGCGGTCGCCGTGCTCGCGGCGCTCGACGGGCGGGACCGCCCCGACTCCCCCGCCC
>JBAWVU010000501.1:0-1879 GCA_037147135.1 Chloroflexota bacterium | reverse complement strand
GAACCGGCCGCGGTTCACCGCGGGTCGGGAACGGAATGGTCCACAGCCTCAGAGGGCTTGCGCCACTGCAGCCCACACGAACGCGTCGGGCCCGAGGACGGCGATGCGTCCGTAGCCCAGTAGCGCGGCCGACAGGGCCGCTGACCGGCCGCTGTCCGCCCGGCCCTCGCGCCGCGGACCGCTGCACGGCGGCTCGGCGCCGCCAGCGACCTTCCTCAGCCTGCGCGGCGGGTTGCCGTCCGAGGTGGCCGGACATCTCGGGCCGTCCGCCCTCCTTGGGTGTCGATCGAAGAATCCCCACATCAATCCCCACAGATGGGGATGCGCAGTCCCCACTTCCGCGTCCACGTTGGGATCGCACAAAGCACACGTCGGGATCGCCGACGAGATCGATCCAACAGGGCACGGAAAGGAGCGCAATGAGCGGAACCCGCGGATCGACGAACGATCGCCGCGAGGCCGGACGTTACGAGATCCGCGTCAAGGGGCACCTCGATGCCCGATGGGCTGCCTCGTTCGACGGGCTGGGCCTCACCCACGCGAGCGACGGCACCACCGTCATCCATGGCCCGGTAGCCGACCAGGCCGCACTGCATGGCTTGCTGCAGAGACTGCGCGACTTGGGCCTGCCGCTGGTCTCGGTCACCCAGGCAGGACCCGACCCCGCCGAGATGCCGGCGGACGAACCTCGACTCGGCGAACCAGCCCCCAGCCACTGACCGAGCCGCGAGCCGGGCCCCACGAGCAGTTGGTTCCCAGCGTCCCTCACCAAGAAAGGAACCCCGCGATGACCTTCTCCAGGAAGACCGCGCTCGTCGTCGGAGTGCTGTTCATCCTCACCTTCATCACGTCGATCGCAGGAGCGCTCGTCTACGGATCCGTCCTGAGCGATCCCAACTACGTCACCGGTGCCGGTGCCGACTCCCCCGTGTTCCTGGGCGCGTTCCTCGAGGTCCTTCTCATCATCACCAACATCGGCTGCGCCGTCGCGCTGTTCCCGGTCCTCAAGTGGCAGAACGAGGGCCTCTCCCTCGGCTACGTCGCCGCCCGTATCGTCGAGTGCACGTTCATCCTGATCGGCCTCCTCAGCCTCCTTGCGGTCGTGACGCTGCGACAGGGCGCCGTGGGCGCGGATGAGGGCTCGCTCGTCACGGTCGGCAAGTCGCTCGTCGCCATCCACAACTGGACGTTCCTGCTCGGGCCCGGCTTCGCGGACGGGATCGGGACCGGCCTGATCCTCGGCTGGCTGATGTACCGGTCCGGCCTCGTGTCACGCCGGATGGCGCTCGTCGGCGTCGTCGGCGGTGTTCTGCTCGCCACTTCGGGGATCGCTGTCCTGCTTGGCGTGATCCCGCAGTCCTCCCCGTTGCAGGGCCTCATGACCGTCCCGGAGATCATCTGGGAGGCGTTCCTGGGCCTGTGGCTCACCTTCAAGGGCTTCTCGTCGGCGCCGGTCCTTGCACTCGTCAGCCGGGAGCAGGGGATCCGGGATCAGGCGATCAGCGGGCAGGCGATCGCGCCGGCCTACGCCGCCGCCTGAGCTTCAGTCGGAAGGGCCCCGGAGTCGGACTCCGGGGCCCTTCGCTCGGCTGAGCACCCACTAGCGATCCCACCCCGTATCCCTCTCTGCCAACATCGGGCGAGACACCCCACCTCCTCCGATCGCTGAACGAAGGGCGGGAACGGAGGCACCCCCGGCGCGGCGACAGGGCCCTCGGGCCGTCGCCTCCGGACGTCGGGATCGACGTCCACGCCTGCTGTGCCTTCTGTTGGTCATGACGCGAGATTCAGCGAATAGGCCGGACGATGGCCCGCTGGGGTCCGGCGTCGGCCATCTCCTCCAGGCCGCCGGGCGCTACCCTCACCCTCGGCGACCGCA
>JBAWVU010000500.1:0-1897 GCA_037147135.1 Chloroflexota bacterium | reverse complement strand
GGACGTCGTCGAGCCCCGCGTCGCGCATGATCGCCGCGATCCGCTCCGGGCCGGTATACCCGCGGGTGCTCTGCACGAGGTAGCCGTACGCGTGACCCTGGCCGGCGAAGCGGCCGATGACCGGGACGATCCGGTCGAACCATTGCTGGATGGCCCGGCCGATCCGGCTCCGCGGGCGCGAGATCTCGAGGCACACGACACGTCCCCCCGGGCGGACGACGCGGGCCATCTCGGCGAAACCGCGCCGGTAGTCCGGCAGGTTCCGCATCCCGAACGCGATCGTCGCGGCGTCGAAGGTCGCGTCCGGCAGCGGGAGCGCCAGCGCGTCGCCGACGACGAACTCGAGGTTCGCCGCGGTCCGGTGCGCACGAAGCGCCCGGTCGATCATCCGGGGGGCGAAGTCGACGCCCACGACGCGCCCGGTCGATCCCACGCGCTTCGCGAGCGCGGCGGAGACCTTGCCGGTCCCGCACGCGACGTCGACGGCGGAGCCCCCCGCGGAGAGACGCGCCTCGCGGATCGCCCGGCGTCTCCAGCGCGGCTCCTGGAACCCGCTGATGAGCTGATTCATGAGGTCGTATACCGGGCTGATCCGGTCGAACATCTCGCGGACCTCGCCGGGCGGGGCGGCGTTCCCGTCGGGCATGCGGGCGGCTCCTGTCACGCGGTCGGGTCCGGGTCGTGGGCACCGGCGGCCCGTAGCGCCTCCACGACGAGAGGCACGAAGAGGTCCGGGTGGGTCACGGCGGCCATGTGATCGGCACCGGGGAGCACCACGACCCGGGCGCCGGGGACGAGCTCGGTGAGCCGTTCCGCGATGGCAGCGTAGAAGGGATCGCTCGCGCCCCCGACCGCGACCGTGACCGGACAACGGATGGCGCCGAGTCGGGACGGGTCGAGGCCGGTGAGGCGCGCGTCGGAGGCGGCGGCCTCACCCTCGCGGAGCACCGCCACGCGAACGGCCGGCGGGAGCGCGTCGAACCCCTCGTCGCGGAGGACCGCGCGGAGGAAGACCTCGGCGGCACCCGGCCCGTCGCCGCGGGCGAGCGCCGCTGCGGCGGCGGTCGCGACGCGCCCCATCCCGTCACGGATCGCGCGGGGCGCGGCCGACACGTACGGCGGCTCGTACGCGACCACCGCGGAAACGAGCTCCGGCCGGCACGCGGCGAGCTCGAGCCCGACGCAGGCCCCGAAGCTGTGGCCGACGACGACCGCGGGCCCGATGCCCTCGTGGTCGAGGATCGCCGCGACGTCGGCGACGTGGTCGGCCATCGTGAGCCGCATCGGGTCGGGGTCGGGGCTCGCACGGTGGCCGCGTCGGTCGATCGCCACGAGCATGGCGCTGCCGCTCAGCCGCCTCGCGACGCCACGCCACGCCGAGGCACGCGACAGTGTCGCGTGCAGGAGGACGACGGGCGGGCCCGAACCTTCGACGCGGTAGGCGATCGCGGCGCCGTCACGGTGGAGTGTCCGCCGTCCGCCGTCCGCGAGCCGGGCCCGCAGCTCCGCCCGTCGGAGCTTGCCGCCGGCGGTCCGCGGGAGCCCGTCGACGCGCTCGATGCGCGCGGGCACCTTGAAGGACGCGAGCCGTGCGCCGGCGAACGCGCGGAGCTCGTCGGCGGTCGGGGCCGTTCCGTCGCCCGGGACGATCGCCGCGACCGGCACCGATCCCCAGCGCGCGTCGGAAACCCCGACGACGCCGGCGTCGCGCACGTCGGGATGCTCGAGGAGGACCGCCTCGATCTCGGCCGGGTAGACATTCTCGCCGCCGGAGATGATGAGGTCGTCGCGCCGATCGACGATGGTGAGGAAGCCGTCCGCGTCGAGGACGCCCGCATCCCCCGTGTGGAGCCGCCCGTCGCGGATGACGGCTGCCGTGTCACGCGGTCGGCCGAGG
>JBAWVU010000499.1:0-1897 GCA_037147135.1 Chloroflexota bacterium | reverse complement strand
AGCATCTGACTTCGGATCAGACGGTCGGGGGTTCGAGTCCCTCCGGGCGCGCCACTTTCTTGAGTCGCGACATCGGCGACACCGGTGATCAGCCGGTCTGCTGAGACCCCGGCCATCGGCCGGGGTCTCGTCGTTGGTTGCGCCAGGAGCCCTTCCCGGGCTCGATCAGGTGGGCGGACAGGATCTCGCCGGTGTCGAGGGCGACGACCGTGACCTGCCGCTCGTCGACGATGGCGAGGACGAGGCACTAGTCCGCCGATGCCTCCCGCAGCGCGGCGAGGAGTGCCGCCCTCCCATCGATGCCGAGCGTCATGTGGTCGGCACCGGGTGCTTCGGTCAGCGATACCGGGTTCCCCTGCTCCTCGAGAGCCGCGTAGAGGACGGCCTGGGTCTGGGCGATGTTGATCCGGCCTCCGTCCGGCCCTGCCGTCATGAACTGCGCGCGCATCGCGACCGGGTCACGAGCGGTATGCCAGGACTCCACGGGCGGATCGCCGACGGGCGGCTGCACCAGGCCGCCGGAACCCTCGGAGACGAGCATCACCACCGGGATCTCGGGGTGGGCGGAGAGACCGCTCCACGGCGTTCCCTTCGCGAGCACCTCGGGGTCAGACGGGATGACGCCGTCCCACATCGGGTCGTGCATCAGCCAGTCTCCCTCGTAGGTCACGATCGACGCGATGGGCCCGACCGCGTCTCCCGAGGGGCACCCTTCCGTGGGCGCCAGCCCGTTGAACGCGATGGTCGACGCGGCGTTCGCCCCCGCCGAGTGGCCGACCAGGATCATCCTGGACGGGTCGCCACCGTACTCCGGGGCATGCATGCGGGCATATGCCACTGCGCAGGCGGCCTGGCGAAAGACCGCGTCAACCTGCTCGTGCCGTGGCGCGTCCATCATCTCGATCCCGGTGACCCCCCACGTGGGCGCGAACACGACGAAGCCCTCTGCGGCGATCAGGCTCGCCCACCCTGCACTCCAACCCCGGTCGAGGACCCCGGGGCCGCCATGGAGCATCACGACGACCGGCCACGGACCGGCTGCCTGCGGAGCGTGGACGTCGAGCGCCTGGCTTGGCAGACGTGGGTCTGCCGACTCGTACTCGATCCCGGTGGTCACCGCAACCGCGGCGGGTGGTGGCGAGGGGGTGACGACCGGCATCGCCAGTGGCGCAGACGCCGGCGCCGAAGCCGTTCCGGGTGGCGAGCCAGGGGCGGCCGTCGGCGAAGCTAACCCGGTACATGCTGTCAAGGTCATGGCAGTGACGAACAGGACGACGCACCGCCGTCCGAGCCTGCGCGGACGCCGGCTGCCGACCTGCGTCGTGGATCCCTCCGGGGTCGCGACCAGCGCGGTCGCCATGTGCAGCCTCTTCATCCCTGGACCTCCTTTCGATCCGGGACAAGCGTCCGTTCCGACGCTCTACGAATGCTCTATGCGCGGTCTGCGGGCGGCGCTAGAGTGCCCGCAGACCACCCCCACGTAGGTACCCACATGGAGTTCGCCATCCTGGGAACGCTCCGCGTGCGGTCCGGGGACGTCGTCCTCGACCTGGGGGCACCGGCGCAGCGCGCGCTGCTCGCCGTCCTGCTCACCTCGCCGGGCACCGCCGTCCCCGATGACCGGCTGGTCGACGAGCTGTGGAGCGAGGATCCTCCGCCCAGCGCGAACCACCTCCTGCAGGTATACGTGTCCCGCCTCCGAGCGCTGCTTGACCAGCACTCGGATGGGCGGCGCATCGTTCGCGAGGGCACCGGGTACGCCATCTGCCTCGAGCCCGGAGAGTTGGATGCCGAGCGCTTTGCGACGGCGGTGTCGGCGGCGCGGCCGCTCGTCGTAGGCGACCCGGTGGCCGCCGATCGCCTCCTTGCGCAGGCGATGCGGCTGTGGCGCGGCTCC
>JBAWVU010000498.1:0-1913 GCA_037147135.1 Chloroflexota bacterium | reverse complement strand
CCGACTTCTTCGCCCGGCGTGCGTCGATCTTCTTCTGGGCGGAGGACGGCGGGCTGAGCGTGGCCGACGCGGTCGCATCCGAGATGGCCGCGCTCCTCGACTGGCCCGCCGACGAGCGAGCCACGCAGATCGCGGCGTATCGCGATCTGGTCGCGGCGAACCGGTTCGCTCGTCGGCCCGCTTGAACGCGCCGGTCCGGACCGAGGCACCCCGGCGCCCGTGCCATCCAACCTGACGCGCCCGCCGCGTATCCTCCACAGAGGATTCGCACCGCCACCGTCCTGAGGGGGACTCGTGCCGCCGGTCGTCATCGAGAACCCGATCCTCAACTCGCCGTTCACGGAGCCGGCGCGCCACTTCAAGTTCGACGAGGACGGGATCACGAGCGAGGTCGCCGAGGGCAGGCGCCGAAGCACGTACTTCATCCCGATCCCCAAGCCCAAGGTCAGGGGTGGCGCTCAGCTCAGCCTGCCCGGCGACTGGGTCGGCGAACGGATGACGGACAACGACTTCATCAACCGGGTCCGCGAGCACGTCGGCGCCTGGCGGAGCGCCCGCTACCCCGGGATCACCGCCCTCACCCGCGAACTGCTCGCCTATTGGCTGGAGCCGTCCCGCGAGAAGCCCCTGTTCTTCTGCCAGGTCGAGGCGCTCGAGACGGCGATCTTCCTCGCCGAGGTCGCCGGCCGCCGCCAGCCGTGGATCGAGAACAAGCTGCGCGAGGACGGCCAGGCGCGCAACCCCGGCCTCTACCGGATCGCGTTCAAGATGGCCACCGGCTCGGGCAAGACCGTCGTGATGGCCATGATCATCGCCTGGCAGGCGCTCAACAAGTTGGCCAACCCCCAGGACAAGCGCTTCAGCGACACGTTCCTCGTGGTCACCCCCGGGATCACCATCCGCGACCGCCTCCAGGTCCTGCGACCCAACCTTGCGGGCAACTACTACCACGAGCGCGACGTGCTCCCGCCGGACCAGCTCCACGCCCTGCAGGCGGCGAAGATCGAGATCGCGAACTTCCACGGCTTCATCCGGCGCGAGACCTTCGAGGCGGCGTCGCTCACGAAGAAGGTCCTCGCCGGCCCCGACGGCGACACGGACCGGTTCAAGGAGACCCCCGACCAGGTGGTCCGGCGGGTATGTCGGGCCCTGGGGACCAAGCGCAATATCGTCGTCCTCAACGACGAGGCTCACCACTGCTACCAGTCGGCGCCCCAGAGCGAGGAGGAGAAGCTCAGCGCAGACGAGCGAGCCGAGGCCCGCCGTGACGAGGAAGCTGCCCGGGTCTGGCTCAACGGCCTGCGCGCGGTGGGGGCGAAGCTCGGCGTCCGGGCCATCTACGACCTCAGCGCCACCCCGTTCTTCCTGCGCGGCTCGGGTTACCGCGAGGGCACGCTGTTCCCGTGGGTCGTGAGTGACTTCAGCCTCATCGACGCGATCGAGGCCGGCATCGTGAAGATCCCGCGTGTCCCGGTCTCGGACGATTCGGTCGCCGGCACCTCACCCACCTACCGCGACCTTTGGCCGACGATCCGCGAGCACTTCTCGCGGAAGGGTCGCGCCGCCGACGATGCCCAAGTCGAGCCGAAGCTCCCCGCAGAGCTCGAAGGCGCACTCCGGAGCCTGTACGGCAACTACGAGAAGTCGTACGCGGCGTGGACGGCCAGCGGCACCGGTACCCTGCCCGTCTTCATCGTCGTCTGCCAGAACACGAACGTCAGCAAGGCGGTCTTCGACTGGATCGCCGGCTGGGAGAAGACGCTCGATGACGGCTCGACGATCGCGATCCCGGGCGCCCTGGCCATCTTCAGCAACGTCGATGGCGGACGCTGGTCCGAGCGCCCGAACTCGATCCTCATCGACTCCGCCCAGCTCGAGTCGGGCGAGGCGATGGATCCCGCGTTCAAGAAGAT
>JBAWVU010000497.1:0-1916 GCA_037147135.1 Chloroflexota bacterium | reverse complement strand
GGCCAGCTCATCTCGTTCTTCGGCGACCGCGTCAACCAGGTGGCCGTCGCCTTCCTCGTCCTCGGCCTCACCGGCTCGCCGATCGCGGTGAGCGCGGTCTTCCTCGCCGCGTTCCTGCCGAATCTCCTGCTCGGCCCGATCGCAGGCGTGCTCGTCGACCGCTGGGACCAGAAGGCGGTGATGGTCGTCAGCGACCTGCTGCGCGCCGCCGCCGTCCTGCTCGTGCCCGTGGCCGCCACCGTGGACGTCCTCCTCGTGTACCCGCTCGTGTTCGCGGTCACCAGCGTGACCATCTTCTTCAGGCCCGCGAGGACCGCGGTGGTCCCGCGCATCGTCCAGGACGACGAGCTCGTCACGGCCAACTCGGCGAGCTGGGTCGGTGAGACGCTCGCGGACGTCATCGGGTACCCGGTCGCGGGCCTCTTCGTCGCCTTCCTCGGATCGGCGCTGGCGCTCGCGTTCTGGCTGGACGCGGCGACCTACGTGGCCTCGGCGGTGCTCATCGCGACGATGGCGATCCCGACGGTCGGCCGGACGGCGAGCCTGGCGACCGGCATGATCCGTGGCGTCTTCGAGGACCTGCGCGTGGGCTGGCGGTTCCTGCGCGGCCAGTCGGTGCTCCTGGCGAACACGCTCCAGGGGGCGATCGCCCAGGTCACCGTCGGGACCACGATCGCACTCATGCCGATCTACGCGGCCGATGTGCTCGCTCGTGGCTCGCTGGACGGCTCGGCCGCGTACGCATTCCTCGAGACCGGGGTGGGGGTCGGCAGCCTCGTCGGCGGGTTCGTGGTCGGGCTCGTGGGGGCGCGGCTCGCGAAGGGACGGATGGTCATCGCCGGCTTCGTCCTCTACGGACTGTTCGTCATCGGACTGGGGCTCACGGCCGAGGTCAGCGTGGCGATCGGCTTCATGGCCGGCTGCGGCGTCGCGAACATGGTCTACGTGATCCCGAGCCAGACGATGTTCCAGGAGCTCACGCCACCCGGGATGATCGGACGGGTGATCAGCCTGCGCTTCGCGCTCGTCACGGCATCGATGACGGCGGGGATGGCGCTCGCAGGCCTGCTGGCCGATGCCGCCGGGGTGACGACCGTCATCGTCGCCTCCGGGCTCGTGACGCTCGTGGCCGGGCTCGCCGGGCTCCTCACACGTTCCGTCCGCGACGCGTGACGACCAAGGCTCCCGAACGCGGCGGCGAGGCGTTCGCTACACTGGCGCGAGCCAACGTGCCGGCGTGCGCGACTGTCTTCATGCGCGCGACAGGCCGGCGATCCCCGGACGTCGAGGAGATGGGGCGTTCGCGGGCAAGACGGAGTGAGACCACCGAATGACGGAGAAGGACGCCAGGGACCTCGCCGCGACCCCGGACGAGGGAGCGGCCGCTGTAGCCGCCGGCACGGGCGCCACTGCGGCTCGCGCCGAGGCGGGGACCGAGGCGGCTGAAGAGGCCACGACCGAGATCGCCGCGGACGTCAAGAAGCTGGCCGATGCGGATCAGGGCGCCGACGAGCATCCGGACGACGAAGAAGAGCTGGACGACGAAGAAGAGCCGGAGGCCGAGGCCGAGGGGACTCCGGCGGCGACCGCGGGAGCCGCGGCCGCTGCGGCCGGTGCCAGGAAGACCGCCGGCGCCGGCCGGACGAAGGCCCCGAAGCCTGCCCCCGTCTCTCCCGACGACGCGAAGGCCGCCAAGGCCAAGGAGTCCGAGGCCGGGCTCCACGTCGACGACCGGATCTCGCAGGCCTTCGTCATCGTCGTGGTGGCGGTGTTCGTGCTCATCGCGCTCAACGCACTCTTCCTGGGCAAGGGCGGCTTCCTCACGCCGGTGCCCTCCCCGTCGCCGGTCCCGAGCCCGGTCGTGACCGCGCCGCCGTCGCCCAGTCCGTTGGCCTGCCAATAGGAGAGGTGCACCG
>JBAWVU010000496.1:0-1924 GCA_037147135.1 Chloroflexota bacterium | reverse complement strand
CTACAACCGCCCGATCCTGATGGTCGTGTTCGCCGCCATCGGCCTGCTGTACACGGTCAAGGGGCTCGCGGGCCTGCTCGGTTGAACGACCGTCTCACGGGGCTCGCTCCTGAAGGTGGCGCGGCGGATGCCGGCCCCGTCCCGCCGACGCTCGTCGAGCACTGGACCGTGATGGTCGCCGAACACCGTCGGATGCTGGCGGCGGGGCTTGGGGTCCAGCCGCCGGAGCGCCCGGAGTCTGAGCGTGAGGCGCTCGAACTCTCCTTCCGGACCCTCCAGCTCATCTGAGGGAGAGGGGCGGCGGAGCCCTTCGGCCCCGCCGACGCGAACGTCCACCCGCCCACGGCGCGAACGTCACCTACGCCCCCCGATTGTCATCTTGACCACTTCCGGTCATACTGTGACCATGGACACCGTGTCCGTCGCCGAACTCAAAGCGAAGCTCAGCCACTACCTTCGTGAGGTGCGCGAGGGCAGGTCGTTCACCGTGCTCAGCCGCGACATCCCGGTCGCGACCCTGGGTCCGTTCGAGCCCGACGAGATCGACGATCTCGAGATTATCGAGCCCACCGAAGACCCGGCCCTGTGGGGCCGGGTCGACCTGCCGCCGTTGGGGCGATTCATCGATGTGGTCGCTCTCCTCCGCGAAGACCGCGACGATCGCGATCTGCGGCTCGACCGTGTGGCCGACGAAGCGATTGAGGCGGGTCGCAGGGCGGACGCGCCGCCCGACGCCGAGCCGTGATCGCCTACGTCGACTCCTCGGTCATCCTTCGCTTCGTGCTGCAGCAGCCCGATCCGCTGACGGCGCTGCTCGACTGCGACGACCGCGTGACGTCCTTTCTCACCGAGGTCGAGTGCCTGCGCGCGATCGAAGCGGCCCGCCTGCGTCGTCAGCTCAGCATCGACGAGTCCGGCGAGCGGCGTCAGGTCGCCTACCGGCATCTCAGGCATATGCGGCGCCTGATGCCGTCCTTGTCGATCTTGCGCAGAGCGGGCGAGCCATACCCGGTCGCACTCAAGACCCTCGATGCCGTCCACCTGGCCACGGCACTCATGTGGCGCGACCGTCGCGCCCCCGACCTCGTCTTCGCGACGCACGATCGTC
Source organism: Chloroflexota bacterium (assembly GCA_037147135.1). Taxonomy (GTDB): domain Bacteria; phylum Chloroflexota; class Limnocylindria; order Limnocylindrales; family CSP1-4; genus CAIYQJ01. Next base: position 816 of record JBAWVU010000496.1, on the reverse strand, counting down.
AGCTGGGTCGCGCCGCGCTCGCGCTGGGGTTCGACGTCCTCGGCCTGTAGCCGGGCCGACGACGGCGGGAGGCGACATGCGGCCAAAGGTGAGCTGGACCACGGCGGCGGAGCCCCTCGGCCCCGCCGCCGCGAACGTCCACCCGCCCACGGCGCGAACGTCACCAACGCCCGCTCGATTGTCATCTTGACCAGTTCTGGCCATACTGTGACCATGGACACCGTGTCCGTCGCCGAGCTCAAAGCGAAGCTCAGCCACTACCTTCGCGAGGTGCGCGAGGGCCGGTCGTTCACCGTGCTCAGCCGCGACACCCCGGTCGCGACCCTTAGTCCGTGGGACCCTCATGCTGTCGACGATCTCAAGACCACGCCCGCCGATCCGCGCGCGCCGGGTCCGCTCGAGACGCTGCTCGGTCCCGCGGGTCTGTGCATCGACGGCGCCGAGCTGATCCGCCGCGACCGCGAGGAGAGCGACGTTCGGCTTGGCGACGCAGGCCCGCGGGGTCCCGGCGCCGGTCGGGAGCTGATCGGCGAGGACAAGCGGTGGTCGCCTACTGTGACTCGTCGATCCTCGTACGGTTCATCCTCGAGCAGCCCGACAGTCTGGTGGAGCTGGCCGCTTGCGACCAGCTGGTGACCTGCGTCGTCACCCGGGTCGAGTGCCTGCGCGCCATCGAGAACGCATGGCTTCGCGGCGAGCTCAGCGATGACGAGCTTGCGGGCCGCCGCCGGGCCGCCTACGCCAGACTGAGCGGCATTGAACGGATCGAGGCGTCCCCGTCGATCCTTGGGCAGGCTGAGCGGTCATTCGGGGTCG
>JBAWVU010000495.1:0-1928 GCA_037147135.1 Chloroflexota bacterium | reverse complement strand
CATGCCCTCGCCTCGCCTCTCCAGCGCGACCTGCACCCGCGACGCGAGGTCCTCGCGGGCGAACGGCTTCCGCAGGAACGGGGTCCCCTCGTCGAGCAGGTCGTTCCCGAACACCGCCTCCGGTGCGCAGCCGGACATGTAGATCCGGCCGACCGCGCCGTAGACGGAACGCCACGCGTGGTTCGCGAACTCGATGACCGCGTCGACGGCCCGGGCCCTGTCGTCGCGGAGCAACCGGACGACCAGGACGACGTCGGGCGCCGCATCGCCCCGCGGCGGTGGGCTCATCGACGATGCTGCGAGCGGTCACGGACCCTTCCGGTCCCACGCCGTCCGCCCCCCGCGAAGCCGCCGAGGACTCGCCGACAGACTACTCCTGCCCCGCAGGGCCCAAGGAACCGGGCGCAGCGAGCTCCCGACGAGAGCGGTCCTCGCCCTGCGCCACCGCCCGCCGCCGGAACGCGCTCGCCAGCCAGGGGGCCGGGCTCAGAACGGTGCCGGGGTCCCCGGCGGCGGGGCGATGGCGAAGCCCCGGTTCACCGCCGCGAGCATCTGGTAGAAGCCCGACAGCACCACGATCTCGATGAATCCACGCATCCCGAAGCGCTCGATCGCCGCGGCCTGCACGTCGCCGGGGATGTCCTGCCAGGCCAGGGTCGCCACGAGCACGGCCTGGGCCGCGTCGTACGGCGCCGGGAGCACGTCGGGGCCGGCCTCATCTTCCCGGATCGCCTCGATCACGGCGTCGGGTACGCCGGCAGCGCGCGCCGCCGCCTCGTGGTCGGCCCATTCGAACGCCGCCCCCGTCCGCCGGGCGACGGTCAGGACGACCGCCTGGTAGACGTCGCGCGGCAGGTGGCCCTCGAACTTGAGGTAGTAGCCGAGGTCCTCCACGCGCGCACAGAGCTGCGGGTGGTTCATCAGGGCAGCGTACGGGCCGCCGAAGGGCGCACCCTGCGACCGCCGGCGCTCCGCCATCCTGTCATACAGGGCGCGGTCCGCGGCCGAGAGGGTCGCCGGATCGAACGGCAGCTGCGCCACGCGGGGTCTCCGCTACTCGTGATATGACCAGGCCGCGGTCGCGGCCGACCAGTCCGAGACGGGCGTACGGACCGTGCGGTCGGTCTTCACGTCCACCACCGTGGGCCCGTCGGAGGCGAGCGCGCGCGCGAAGGCGGACGCCAGCTCGTCGGGGTGCCGGACCGTCTCGCCCGCGCAACCGAGCGACCGCCCGAAGCCCGCCCAGTCCACGTCGGGCAGCCGCGTGAGCGCGTCGGGCACCGGTCCCTCCGTGTGAGCGCGGAGCCAGACGTTCCCCAGGGCACCGTTGTCGAAGACGACGAACACGACGGGCAGGCCGTAGCGGGCCGCCGTCGCCACCTCGATGCCATGCATCCGCATGCAGCCGTCACCCGTGATCACGGCGACCTTCCTGTCGGGTCGGGCGCACTGGACGCCGATCGCGGCCGGGATCGCCCAGCCCATGGGACCCAGGTTGGTGGCCGACACGTAGGTCCGGGGCGCGTATGCGGTCCAGTAGTGGCCGGCGAACGCGCGGTGCGCGCCGGAGTCCACGAGGAGGATCCCGTCACGCGGGAACACGGCGCGCAGCTCGGCGACGATCCGACCGGGGTGGATGGGGATCGCGGCGCTCGACATCTCGTCGGGCGCCTCCAGACGCGGCGTCGCGAGGATGTCGTCCAGCCACGCCGAGCGCGCAGCGGCGGCGCTCATCATCGCCTCGTCGATGCGGGGCGCGGCCTCGAGGAGGAAGGCGAGGTACGCACCGCAGTCCCCGACGACCGCGCCGTCCGACCCGCCGGCGCCGAGAGCGGCCACGTCGAGGTCCACCGTGATCCGCCCAGCCGGGCGCAGGGTCCAATGCATGGTGTCCCGCTCGTCGAGCCCCGAGCCGAGGACGATGAGCA
>JBAWVU010000494.1:0-1936 GCA_037147135.1 Chloroflexota bacterium | reverse complement strand
TGCTGCATATTTTATTTTGGGCTTCGTGAATAAAAATTTCTTAGGATCTCCGCCGCGCGCGGCTTTGTCGATGGCCGGCCCACCAGGGTAGCCGAGCCGAAGGAGCTTCGCGACCTTGTCGAAGGCCTCGCCTGCCGCATCATCGCGAGTAGCGCCGAGCAGCTCGTACTCGGCGATGTCGTCGTAGGCCTGCGCGGAGATCCGGACGAGGCGGCCGGCCCTGCCGGTCGGCCCGGCGTCGCCCGGCGGCACGGAACCCGGCATGATCTGCCCGGCGTCGCCCGCCGGCACGGAGCCAGGGACGGAGAGGATCGGCACCTCGATCCGCCACCGGTCCCAGAGCTCCTGCTGGAGCGGGTCGTTGTCGAGCGGTGATCGACCCGCCGCGGGCTCCCGCCCGCGCCCCGGCAGCGCGACCGTGGCCATCGCCCCGACCATCTCATCGGGCGCGGCGACCGGGCCGGAGTCGAGGCCCGCCCGCCCCAGCGCGTCCCGGATCGCGTCGCGGCCGGCGATCGCGAGCGCCCGGTTCGCCGCCATGAGCGCAGGCCAGCCGCCGGGGAGGATCGAGCCGAGAAGGTCGAGCGCGGCCGGCACCGCGAGATACGCCGTCGGGTCGTCCGTCCCCGTCCAGTCGAACTCCTTGCGGAACGCAGACCTGTCGGGGTCCGGGTCGTTGGCGCCGTGGCTGATCGAGAGGGGCCGCACGCCGCCGTGAAGCCCACGCCGCACGTGGAGGAATGCCGCGCCCTTCGGCGCACAGACCCACTTGTGGCAGTTGCCGGTGTAGTACGCGGCACCGAGCTCGTCGAGGTCGAGCGGGACCATCCCCGGCGCATGCGCCCCGTCGACGAGCGTCTCGACGCCGCGGACGCGCAGCTCCGGGACGAGCTCCTCGAGCGGGAGGACGAGTGCGGTCGGGCTCGTGATGTGGCTGAGGAGCGCGAGGCGCGTCCGCGGCGTCACGGCGGCAAGGACACGGCCGGTGACGTCGTCCGGCCCGGCCGCCGGGTAGCCGATCGGCACGACGACCACGCGCGCGCCATCGCGTTCGGCGGCGAAGCGGAGCGCGTTGAGGCTCGCGTTGTACTCCTGGTCCGTCGCGAGGAGCTCGTCGCCCGGCCGGAAGCGGAGCGACCGGAGGATCGTGTTGACGCCGGCCGTCGCGTTCGGGACGAGCGCGAGGTCGGCCGCCTCGGCTCCGACGAACCGCCCGAGGACGACGCGGACGTCGGCGAGGAGCGCATCGAGCTCCCGCGCGAAGAACCGGACCGGCTCCGCCTCCATCCGGTCGCGCCACTCGCTCTGGACCTCGAGGACCGGGGTCGGGCAGGCCCCGAACGAGCCGTGGTTGAGGAAGACGACACCCGGCTCGAGCGCCCAGAGTCGCCGCGGCCCGTCTGCGCCGATCACCGGCGTCCGATCCCGAGGACCTCGTGCCAGCCGATGCCGAGGATCGGCCACCGGGCGGCGAGACGCGGACGCACGAGCGGGATGACGCCGATGAGGAGCGAGAGGCTCCCGTACCAGATGACCGGGAGCGCGAGCAGGCACGCGACGGGGACGGTCCAGCGCCGGTCGGTCCGGGCGCCCCAGACGACGACGACGACCGCGATCGGGAGGCGGACCAGGAGCGGGATCGGGAACGAGCCCGACGTGACGGGCCGGCCGACGTTGTCGACGAGCTCGCGGATCCAGCCGATCCATGCGTTCGAGGCGAAGACCGCCGAGAGCGCGATGATCGCCGCGGTCGCGCCGAGTGCGATGCCGAGCGAGCGCCATTCGCGGCGGACGACGAACCAGAGGAGCCCGACGCCGGGCGTGACCTTCGTGAGCAGCACGAACGACCATGTCGCGGGCCAGCGGAAGCCGAGCACGACCGCAAGCGCGAGGAGGACCGAGACATTGCCGCCCCACAGCTCCGGCAGGGCGGCGA
>JBAWVU010000493.1:0-1937 GCA_037147135.1 Chloroflexota bacterium | reverse complement strand
CCCCGGTCCCGGAGGCTCACGAAGGCGTCGTGGCCGACGACGAGATGGTCGAGGACATCGATGTCGAGGAGGCGTCCTGCGGCGATCGCCTCGGCGGTGAGGTGGAGGTCATCCGGTGACGGGGTGGGGTCCCCGCTCGGGTGGTTGTGGACGAGGATGATGCCGGCGGCGTTGACGCGGACCGCGTCGCGGAAGAGCTCGCCGACGCGGACCAGGCTCGCGCTGACATTTCCGACGTACACGGTCGAGAACTGCGCGGAAGGCGCGTGTAGATGACCGGGCGCCGGCCGGCTCCCGCGGCTGCTCCCGGCAGATTCGCGGCCCGTGACTCGACGGGTTCCACCGCCCGGCGAACCGAAGACCTGGGGCCGGCGGCCATCGAGTCCGTCCGGGTCATCCGTGGTGTTCGACCGCGGATCGACGCGGACATCGCGGGCTCGATGAGCAACGAAGTCCTCGTCGCGGTGTGCCCCGGGCTCCCCTGACCAGGCTGTAGGGCGGAAGAGCCAGACGCTCGGATCGAGAGGCCTGTGCTCCTCGGGTCCAACGGGAAGGAACGCGTCTCCAGCGACGTCGGCGCGTTCCACCCTGATCGTGGCGCTCTCGGGGCCGCCGAGTCCGGGCGCGGGGCGAAGAGCGACGCCGTCGGCAGCGATCCGAGCCGCGCGTCACTGAGCCTCGACGCCGGTGGTTCGGCGCAACGCGTGGCCGGAGCGGGCCGCCTCATGCTCGACGGACGCCAGGCGGTCGTCCCGAGCAGCTCCCGGGTGCACCGGCAGCAGGATGGCGTCGACGCCAACGGACGCCCGAAGCTCCCATGAGAGGGGTCGCTCATGGTCGCCTGCTGGTCCGCCCTCTCGCACCGGAGATCGTGCAGCGCAGTGGCGAGTCGGCGGACGCAGGCCTGGCGGGGGCCGCGACGGGCCGGGCGTGGACCGCGACGCGCGCCCGGGGGTCGTTTCGCGCCCGGCGGATCCGTCCGCTTTGGACGCCCGTCTACTTGACGATCTTGGGCGTGTGGGTCAGCACGATGTGGAACTCCGTCTGCACCGTTCCGGCCGTCGAGATTGCCTCGACAGTCTGGTCGACCATGTTGGGGTCAAGGTTGTGCACCTGGACCGGGAAAGTGTAGACGCCACCCTTGAGGTACTTCGCGAACTCCAGCTCGAAGGGCGTCCTGACCATGCTCAAGCTCAGGTCCCCGTTCTCGAACTGGTAGGTTTCTGCATCCGCGTAGAACCGATCGACCGTCAGATCGGCCGTCCCTGCGCAGGCGTCGAAGTTGCGCAGGGTCGCCGCGACGGAGAACTTCGGGGCCTGCATGGACGCCGAGGAAGCCGAGGTGAAGGAGACGTACTCCCCGGTCCCTTCGCCGGTCAGGTAGTTCTTCTTGATCCTGTTCGTCTCCACGTCCGACCCGGTCATGTCGGGGTCGAGCGCGGGCATCCGCATGGGGAACGTGCTCGTCAGCAGCCAGGCCTCTGACGGATAGCGCACGTTCAGCTGGACATCCAGGCGGAACGTCATGGCTCCGTACAGCTTCCGCACGACCTCCTCCGAGCTGACACTCTCCCCATTGAGATTGGCCCACTTCGTGACCAGCATCACGGCATTGGCCTTCTGGTAGTCGTGCTTCTCGATCAGGTCGTTGAACAGGAGTCCGATCGAGGCCTCCTGGAACAGGGCGGCCTGATCGAGGAGCGCCGTGGCCGGCGAGCCCAGGGACTCGATCTGAAGCTCGATTGCATGGACGACCGCCCCCACGGCCTGCAGCTTCTCCGGCCGACCTGTGTACGTCCGCATCAGCAGGAGGGCCTTCTTCTCGAGGCGGCCGAGCAGCAGCTTCGGGAGCGCGTAGGTAGGGTCTTCCGACTGGCCGATCAGCTGCCGCTGCCGCTCCACCGCCTGCAGGTTCTTCGCCAGGTCCATCTCGGGGT
>JBAWVU010000492.1:0-1939 GCA_037147135.1 Chloroflexota bacterium | reverse complement strand
CTGAACTTCCAGCGCCATTTCGGGCTGGCGCGGCCGTTTCCCCGTTCGATCATCGCCTGAGAGTGCCTGTCGCGCCTGCTGGGATGTAGCCAGAGTAGGGCTTGACAGTGGGCGCTGATGTGCGATGATAGACGCATGAGTCGACGAGCCAGCGGCGCGATGCACGTGGCCAGAGTGAGGAGTGTCCACGGGGGGAAGGAGTACGTCTCGGTCCTGCTCCGCCAGTCGTACCGGGAGGATGGCAAGGTCAAGCACCGGACGCTCGCGAGCCTCACCGCCCTGCCCCCTGCGGTCATCGACGTCATCGAGCGCTCGCTCCGGGGCGAGACCCTCGTCCCGGCCGGGACGGCGTTCCGGATCGTGCGCAGCCTGCCCGGTGGCCACGTCGCCGCGGTCCTGGGCATGCTCCGCTCCCTCGGGCTCGAGGCGCTGCTCGATCGGGCGCCGTCGCGGGCCAGAGATCTCGGGGTCGCCCTCGTCGTCGCCCGGCTTCTTGCCCCCTGCTCCAAGCTCGCGACCGCCCGCGCGCTCGAGATGACGACGCTCGGCGAGGTCATGGGCGTCGCGGGCGCCGACGAGAACGAGCTGTACGGCGCGATGGACTGGCTCCTCGCGCGCCAGGCCCGGGTCGAGGCCGCCCTCGCCCGGCGCCACCTCACCGGGGGATCCCTCGTCCTCTACGACCTGACATCGGTGTACGTCGAGGGGAGCCACTGCCCGCTCGCCCGTCACGGCCACTCCCGCGATCATCGCCCGGACCGTCCGCAGATCGAGTTCGGTCTGCTCACCGATGAGCGGGGCTGCCCGGTCGCGGTCGAGGCCTTCGCGGGCAACACCGCGGATCCCGCCACCGTCGAGGCAGCGGTCACCAAGCTCCGCGACCGGTTCGGCCTCACCGAGCTCGTCCTCGTCGGCGACCGGGGGATGCTCACCCAGGCGCGGATCGAGCGCCTCCGGGAGACCGGCGGGATCGGCTGGGTGAGCTGCCTCCGGGCTCCCGCGATCCAGGCGCTCGTGGAGGCCGGCGACCTGCAGCTCGGGCTCTTCGACGAGACGAACCTCGCGGAGATCACGAGCCCGCAGTTCCCGGGCGAGCGCCTCGTCGTGTGTCGCAACCCGGCCCTCGCGACGGAGCGCTCGCGCAAGCGCGAGGCGCTCCTCGTCGCCACCGAGGGGGCCCTGGCCAAGGTCGCCGCATCGGTGGCGCGGGGCAGGCTCAAGACGGCCGCCGCGATCGGCCTGCGGGCGGGGCGGGTGGTGAACGCGAAGAAGATGGCGAAGCACTTTGAGCTCGACATCGCCGAGGGGGTCTTCGCCTATCACCGGCGGACCGAGGCGATCGCGGCCGAGGCCGCCCTCGACGGGCTCTATGTCGTGCGCACCAGCGTGTCGGCCGAGCGCCTCGAGAGTGCCGCGGTCGTCGAGACGTACAAGCGCCTCTCCGCGGTCGAGCGCGACTTCCGGGCCCTCAAGGGCGACGACCTCGCCGTCCGCCCGATCTTCCACTGGCGAGAGGACCGGGTCCGGGCCCACCTCTTCCTCTGCTTCCTCGCGGCGTACGTGCGCTGGCACCTCGAGGCCGCCTGGGCACCCTTGCTCTTCCGCGACGAGACGCCGCCCGCGCGGACCGATCCGGTCGCTCCGCCGGAGCGCTCGCCCGGGGCGATCGCCAAGGAGCGCGACCACCGGACGGCCGATGGCTTCCCGGTCCACAGCTTTCCGACGCTCCTCGCCGAGCTCGCCACCCTGACCCGCAACCGGGTCGTGCCCGCGGGTGCCGACGAGCGGGCCGCCTTCGAGCTCCTCACCGAGCCCACGCCGCTCCAGGCCCGCGCCTTCGAGCTCATCGGGGTCTCTCCCGGCTCGATGTAGTCAGAGCGCCGCAGCGATCCGGGCCCCGTTCGTGCTCAGATCTGCCCGTTCGGGGCTGGAAGTTCGG
>JBAWVU010000491.1:0-1943 GCA_037147135.1 Chloroflexota bacterium | reverse complement strand
GCTGGAAGCGGCCCTCGGCTTCCGCGACGCGACCCTCCATTTCCGGAAGAGCTAGGACGGTCCCATGCCCGACTACCTGGAAACCACCGTCGACAAGTTCATCTTCAGGGTGGCGACCGATCGTCACTACAGTCCCGAGGGCGTCTGGGCCCTCGCGGTCGGTGACCGCATCCGGATCGGGATGACGGACTTCCTCCAGCAGCTCAACGGCGACGTCGCGTTCGCGGAGGTCAAGCCGGAGGGCACGCTGCTCGGGACCGGGGACGAGGTGGCGCTGATCGAGACGATCAAGACCAACGTGGGCGTGCCATCGCCCCTCGGCGGCACCGTCGCAGAAGTCAACCCGGCGATGGAGCTCTCACCCGAGGCCATCAACGGGGACCCGTACGGCGAAGGGTGGCTCGCCCTCATCGACGCGCGCGATTGGCCGACGGATCGCGACGCCTTGCTCGACCCGGAGGCGTACTTCGAGCTCATGACGGGTCAGGCCCAGGAAGAGTCGAAGAAGCTATGAGCGTCGCGGAGCGCACGGTCATGATCGTGCCGTGCAGCGGCATCGGCAAGACGTACGGCACGGTGAGCCGCGAGGCCGCCTACGAGGTCACCGAGGACCTGCGACCGGGGGCCACCGAGCTCGTGGCCCTGTCGCTCCTCGTCCTCGGCGACGAGGAGGCGCGCGCGGCCGTGGGGACGCATCCGACGATCACGATCGACGGGTGCAAGCTCGGCTGTGCCGAGAAGATGGTGCGGGAGAGTGGGGGAGAGGTCGCCGAGGGCTTCGCGGTGCTCGACGTCTATCGGCGTCACCGGGACCTCAAGCCGGATGGCATCGCCGAGCTCAACGAGGGCGGGCAGCAGCTCGCGCATGCGCTTGCCGACGAGATCGCCGCCGTCGTCGATGACCTGGCCTCGCGCGACGAGGGAGGGCACCATGCCTGAGCTGCCGCAGCGGAAGGTCGGGATCGTCGCCTGCTCGGGCGAGGAGCTGGCCGAGGGGACGGTGACGCGTCTTGCCGCGCTCCGGGTGCTGCATGACCTTCGCCCGAGTGAGACGGTGACCATCTGCCTGCCGCTCTTCCTCGCGGGGGGAGAGGGCGACAGGGCCTTCGCCCGCTTCTATCCGACCATCGCCGTGGACGGCTGTGAGAAGCGGTGCGCGGCCCGCGCGACCGAGCAGTTCTCGGGCACGCCGGCTGCGGGTGTCGTCGTGAGCGATCTCGTTCGCGAGCGCGGCCTCGGTCGGCCCGAAGGCGCACGGCGGCTGAACGCGAGCGGCCGGCAGGCCGTCGAGGCCACCGCCGACCACATCGCCGGCCTCGTCGATGAGCTTCTCGACGGGCAGTGGAGTCGACGGAGCGGGTCCTTCGTCGAGGCTGCGCCGGCGGCCCCGGCGGAGGATGCACCCGGGCCAGGCTGTGCCTGCGGGTCCGCCATCCCGGTCCAGCAGCTCGACGTCGATGGCCGGACCGTGTCGCTGGTGGCCCTGCCGCTCATCTTCGAGCAGTTCCGCGGGGCCGGGAAGGCGCCCGGGGCCGAGGTCGCCGACGAGCTGCTCGACATGGTCAAGGTCTACAACGACGTGCCGGTCGGGACCGACGAGGCGTACCTCGCAGCGCTGGCGCACGAGTACGCCGCCTTCTGCGCCGAGCAGGAGGCCCCACGATGAGCCGGACGGCGACGTATCACACGACGGTGGCGTGGAAGGGCGAGCACTGGGGCCACATCACGATGGGCAACGGCCCGGAGATGGCCTTCTCCGCTCCGCCCGATGCCCAGGGGCATCCCGGGGTGCTGACGCCCGAGGATGCCTTCGTCGCGGCGGCGAACACGTGCGTGATCATGATGTTCATCTGGGCGACCGAGCGGTTCAGGCTCGATCTCCGGTCGTACGACTGCCGCGCCGAGGGGACCAAGCTCATCGAGCTTGACCGGACGGAGACCTT
>JBAWVU010000490.1:0-1947 GCA_037147135.1 Chloroflexota bacterium | reverse complement strand
ATGACGGGGTGCACGGCACGACGTCGGGCGCGCACCGAGCGAGCATGTGAGAGGACCACGAGCCCGCCGACGTCAACCAGGTCGACGATCCGCTCCGCGAGCGATCCGCCCGGCTACCACTCCCGCGACGAGTCCGAGCGCGAGCCCCATCAGGTTGTCGACGACGTCTGCGCTCTCGCACGCCCGGTCCAGCCACGGCACGAGCAGCTGGGTCGCCTCGATCGCGAACGGCAGTGCGATGGCGCCCGTGACGAGCACCGCCTTCCGGCGGGACCCCGGGACCAGGCCGATAGCGGCCCCCAGCGGGATGAACATGAGGACGTTGCCGCTGGCCTCGTTCGCCGAGATGAGCTGCTCCCACGACGCGAGCCCGATCCTCGAGAAGTCGCAGTACGCGGAACCCCGAGCCCCGGATCCGAGCGCCTCCGATTGCGGTGTCAGCGTGGCGGCCATGATGATCCCGAGGCTGAGTAACATCACCCACGCGACCGCCCGGTGGACACCGAGAGCCCGGCCCACGGCGCCGCTGGCCGCGAGACTCACGACCACCGAGATCGCGAGGCCGGGCGCAAACCACGGGAGCATCAGGACGCTCCACGCATCACGCCGGGCTCGCGATCGGCATCAGGGCGTCGAGGTAGCGATGGATCGGTCTCAGGAGCGGCGGGCTCGGTCGAGGATCGACGCCAGCGAGGCCACGACGCGCCGGATGTCACTCTCGTCCATCCCGGGCCAGATCGGCAGGGAGATCACGCGCTCGTATTCGCGCGTCGCGACGGGATGGTCCTCCGGCCTCGTGCCCCAGCGCCGTCGGTAGTACGGGTGCAGGTGGAGCGGGATGAAGTGGACGCTCGCCCCGATCCCGTCCTCGCGGAGTGCCGAGATCACGGCCGCCCGGTCGAGCACCAGCCGGTCGAGCGCGAGGCGAACGATGTACAGGTGCCACGCGTGGGAGCCGTCGACGGCATCCTCGGGGAGCTCGAGGAGGTCAGCGGCCGCGGATGCACCGAACTCCATCGAGTACGCCGCGGCGATCGACCTGCGCGCGGCGAGCAGCTCCTCCGCGCGCTCGAGTTGGACGATGCCCAGGGCTGCCGCGATGTCGGTCATGTTGTACTTGTAGCCGGCATCCTCGATCTCGTAGTACCAGGAGCCGTTCGCCGCGTACCTGTTCCACGCGTCGCGGCTGATGCCGTGCAGTGACATGATCCGGGCGCGCTCCGCGATCGCGTCGTCGTTCGTGACGAGCATGCCGCCCTCGCCGGTGGTGATCGTCTTCGTCGCGTAGAAGGAGAAGGCGCCGGCCCGCCCGAACGTGCCCGCGTAGCGGCCGGCTGCCCCGCCGATCCGGCTGGGGAACGAGTGCGCCGCGTCCTCGACGACCGCAATGCCGCGGGGTTCGAGGAGCTCGACGAGGGATTCGATGCGGGTCGGCAGCCCGGCGATGTGGACGGCGATCACGGCCCGGGTGCGTGGCGTCACCGCAGCGAGGATGGCTTCCGGCGTGGCGTTGAGCGTGCGGGTATCAACATCGACGAGAACCGGCCGCGCGCCCCGATAGGCGACCACCTCTGCCGATGCCGCGAACGTCCACGTCGGCACTACGACCTCGTCGTCCGGACCCACACCGAGGGCCTCGAGTGCCAGGTGCAGTGCGGCGGTCGCCGAGTTCAGGGCGACGGCGTGGCGCGTCCCGACCGTCGCGGCGAAGCGTTCCTCGAACAGCTTCGCCCGTGGGCCCGTGGTGATCCAGCCGGAGTCCAGGACATCGAGCACGGCCTGTCTCTCGCGCTCCGTGATCGATGGGCGCGCGAACGGAAGGTACGGCCGCGTGTCCGGCACGGTCAGGCGGGCACGATGCTGGCGACTTCTCCCGGGGGCCGTGTAGCGACTCCGGTCCTGTCGAGCGTGGCCGGCACGGGGGCATGCGCCAGGGGCGTGGGCGGC
>JBAWVU010000489.1:0-1947 GCA_037147135.1 Chloroflexota bacterium | reverse complement strand
CGCGCAACCCGCGCCCGCTCCCCTGGCGCCACCCGGGCCGGATCCCGCCCAGCCCGCCGTGGCTCCTGCCCCCGTGGCGCGACCCGGGCCGGATCCCGCGCCCGCGCCCGCGATCCCGCGTCACCGCCCCGTCGTGGTTCCGGACGAGTCGTACGCGACCCGGAAGGCCCCGCCGGAGACGTCGTCGGGCCCCCTCTCGCTCGATGCCGTGCTCGTCGCATGGCCCAGCGTCGTCAGGGTGATCAGCCAGGACCCCCCGACGAAGCCGCTCATCGAGGCATGCGCGCCTGTCGGCCTCGACGACGGGATCCTCAGCCTCGGCTTCCCGGAGTCGAGGGCCTTCCTTCGCGAGCGGGCGGAGCGGAAGCGCGCGGTCATCGAGGACGGCCTCCGCACGGTCCTCGGGCGCGAGGTCCACGTGCGGTGCGTCGCGACGAACGTGCTGCCCGAGCCGCTCCCACCCGGCGACGAGGCCGAGCGCCTGCTGTCGGAAGCGCGCCGGATCTTCGCCGACGACCTCCCCGACGTGCCGGAGGTCCGGTGACGCCGCCGCCGAACGCGTGCGCGCTGCGGCCGGCTCGGGCAGACTGGTCGCCGGCCGGGGCGCGACCGACGCACGCGGCCGCCGGGCGAAGGAGGACTTCCCGATGAGCATGGCCAACCTGCAGCGGATGGCCCAGCAGATGCAGCGCGACATGGCGCGGGTCCAGGAAGAGCTCGAGCATTCGGTCGTCGAGGGGACGGCCGGGGGCGGCGTCGTCCGGGCGACCGCGACCGGCAAGCAGGAGGTCCTCTCGATCACGATCGACCCGGCCGCCGTGGACCCGGACGACGTGGAGATGCTCCAGGACCTCGTTCTCGCCGCCGTGAACGATGCGCTGCGCGCCTCGCGTGAGCTGGCGGAGGCCAGGCTCGGGGCCGTCACCGGCGGCCTCCGCATCCCCGGGATGTAGGGCGACAGGTTGAGCGCCCAGCTCATAGAGCCGATCGCTCGCCTCATCGAGGCGTTCGGCAGGCTGCCCGGCGTCGGCCCGAAGACCGCCCAGCGGCTCACCTTCCACATGCTCCGCGCCCCCGAGGCCGAGGCGCGCGCGCTCGCGGCCGCGCTCATCGCGGTCCGCGAGGAGGTCGTCTTCTGCGAGCGGTGCTTCAACATCAGCGACGCGCCGCTCTGCGCGATCTGCAGCGGCCCGGGACGCGACGCGCGGCGCCTCTTCGTCGTCGAGGAGCCCCTCGACGTGCTGGCGCTCGAGCGCACGGGCGAGGTCCGTGGCGTCTACCACGTCCTCCACGGTGCCATCTCACCCATCGACGGCATCGGCCCGGACCGCCTGCGCATCGCGGAGCTGTTCGCGCGCGTCGACGAGGCCGCGCGATCCGGCGAGCCCTTCGAGGAGGTCATCATGGCGACCAACCCCACGCTCGAGGGAGAGGCGACCGCGATGTACCTGGCCGAACGGATCGAGGGCTCGGTCGGGTCCGTGACCCGGATCGCCCGCGGGATCCCCGTCGGCGGCGACCTCGAGTACGCGGACGACGTCACCCTCGTCCGGTCCCTCCAGGGCCGACGGGCCATCGGGTGATCCCATGTCCTACCTGACGAACGAGATCCTCCTCCGGCTCGCCAAGGCGCTCGCGGCCCTCGTGCTCACGACGATCCTCTGGGTCGTCCTCGTCCCGGTCCTCGGCGTCGCCGCCTCGCCGGAGCTCGCGCTCCTCTGCTGGGTATCCGGCGCGGCGTTCATCCTCCTCGTCGAGAGCAGCCCGATCTGAGCGGCCGCGTCGATCGTCACGGCTCCCGGAGTCAGCCGCCGCCGGTCACCGCGTCGCCGCCGTCGCGCTTGGCGGCGTAGAGCGCATCGTCGGCGCGCCGGAGGAGGTCGTCGGGGAGTTCGCTTGGCCCCCACTGCGCGACCCCGCCGCTCGCGGTGACGCCGTGCTGCTGGA
>JBAWVU010000488.1:0-1950 GCA_037147135.1 Chloroflexota bacterium | reverse complement strand
TCGCCGGGTTCTGGACGCACCTCGCCGCCCCCGGCGACCGGCTGCTCTCCGCGGCGCAGGCACGCGCGCTCGATGCCGCGGGCCGGCTGGTCGAAGCCGCGGGGCTGACCCTGCCGCGGCGCCACCTCGCGGCGAGCGGGGCGGTGCTGGAGGCGTCCGCGCCAGGCCTTGACGGCGTGCGTGTCGGGATCGCCCTGTGCGGGCTTGCTCCCGATACGGTCGCCGCGTCCGGAACGGCTGGCCGTTGGGCCGCGCTCCTCCGGCCGGCCCTCTCGCTCCACGCGCGACCGACCCGCGTCGTGGACCTGCCGACCGGCCATGGGATCGGCTACGGGCCGGCGTTCACGACGACGCGCCCGAGCCGGATCGCGACGTTGCCGCTCGGGTATGGGGACGGGTACAGCCGCGAGCTCGCGACCGGGACGGTCCTCGTCCGTGGGCACCGGGCGCCGATCGTCGGGCGGATCTCGATGGACTCGCTCACCGTCGACGTGACCGACGTCCCCGGCCGGCCGGTGACGGTCGATGACGAGTTCACGCTCCTCGGTCGCCAGGGACGGGCTGTCATCGACGTCGCGGAGCTGGCCGCGCGCCGCGACACGATCGTCTACGAGGTCGTCTGCTCGTTCGCCCGGCGCCTGACGCGGGTGTACCATGCCTCGGCCGGTGCCGAGGGGATCAGGACCCTGACCGGGGAGGACCGCCCGCGGCACGGATCCAGCTCCCCAACGGCGACATCTGCGACTGGGAGGTCGGCGCGATCGTGAGCCCCGCGAGCGTCACCCTGCCGAGGCCACCGGGAGTCGGAGCTTCCGTGGGCCAGCACGACGGCGACGAGGGACCAGCATGACGTTCCGGCCGGAGCCCACCGACGAGGAACGGGCGGAGCTCGTCGAGCAGGTGGCCCGCGAGATCCACCTTCGTGGCCTCACGGCGCCGGCGGTCCACTTCCTCGAGGCGAGCCGACCCGACTCGGGGCTGTCGGGGAGCGCGATGCTCTTCTTCGACCCGGTGCTCCGCCAGGTCTTCGGCGATGGAGGCGACCCGATCGGCGCGATCCTCGCCGACGACGAGGGGATCGAACAGCTCATCGACCGCCTCATAGAGCTCGACGAGGCAGAGGGCTGGGAGGCCTGAGCCGCATCCTGCCGCCGTCGCGGGACGCGCAGCGGCGCCCGCGGCCCCTCCGGTGCCGGTAGCATTCCGTTGTGACCACCGAGCACCGTCTCAGGTTCGTTGTCGACCACGGCACCGCCACGGTCGCCGCCGCGCTCCTCGCCGAGCTCGATGGGCGCTGGCGACTGCTCGCGGCCGGCGCGGTGCCCGCCGCGGTCGGAGCGGACGCGCTCCTCATCGACCTCCTCCACGGCGTCCGGACGGCGGACGCGACCCTTGGACACACGCTGCCGCCCGCCGGGCGCGCGCCAGGCCTCCCGAGGCACGAGTCTCGCAGCGCACCACCACCGACGGTCGCCATCCTCGGCGCGAGCGACCGGCGACGCGACTCGCTCGCGGTCGTCGCCCGGTCCGCGGGCCTGCGCGTCCCCGCGGACGGACCGACGGGCCACATCGTCGATGCGATCGGGGCGGCGCTGCGGCCCGAGGTCGGCGTGGTCATCGCAGGATCCGGCCGCTCTCCCACTGCCGATGAGCGCGGTCGGACCGACGAGCTCCTCGCCGCCGTGGCGTCGATCGCGACCCGACGTCCCGATCTCACGATCGTGGTCTCTGGCGCCCTCGCGAGTCGCGCGTCGGCCGTCGCGCCGGAAGTCCGCCTCGTGTCGGCCGCCCCGGCCGGCGAGTCGGCCGCGGACGATCTCGCCCTGCGCGAGACGCTTCTCGAGGTCGCGCTCGCGCCGGACGCGACGCGCCGTGGGATCGCGGCCGCGATCCGCGATCTCGCGCTTCTCCTCGAACGGCGGGTCGAGGTGGTCGAGGTCGGTGCCGCTG